>DAHXMB010000196.1:0-11949 GCA_027365695.1 Candidatus Acididesulfobacter sp.
CTTCATCTAATTTAATCTTTATTTCTTCATCGCCTTTTTTATAGTTGAGCCAATTTTATTTGACTTTATGAATTTTACAATGTCTTTAACGTCTTTAATATTCATAATATTTTTATATTATATTTTTATATTAATTGAATTAATAATAAATTAAATAATTTATTGATTTTTGATTAACTCCATCGTATTCATTTAAAAGTATTCATTTAAAACCGCCGTTTTAAATAATTTAAAGTCAATTGCTAATTATAATTACTTTATAACATTTATACTTATTTAAAAGTATTGATATTGATAATGTTTGTCTAAACATCTCAAATTTAATACCAATCTACTTTATCGCGCTTATTTAGAAACCCTTTCAATATACGATTTATTTCTTGTATCAACTTTTATTACATCGCCTTCATTAATAAATAAAGGAACATTTATTACGAGTTTTGTCTCAAGCACCGCAGGTTTAGTAGCTCCGGAGACAGTATCTCCCTTTATACCCGGTTCAGTGCTTGCAATTTTTAAATCTAAAAAATTAGGAACATCGATATTAATTGGCTTATTATTATAATATAAAACATTTACCGTAATATTTTCAAGAAGAAAACCCGCGTTATCTCCTACCGTTTCTTTGCTAAATTTTATCTGGTCGTACGTTTCGTTATCCATAAATACATATTCATCGCCTTCTGCATATAAATACTGCATATTTTTTTCTTCAATATTCGGCGTTTCTACTTTTTCGCCTGCCCTTAATGTCCTATCAATAACCCTTCCGTTAATTAAATTTTTTAATTTTGTTCTGACAAATGCACCGCCTTTACCAGGTTTTACATGCTGAAAATCAATAATTTCAAAAGGCTCTTTTTCAAATTCTATTCGGAGCCCTTTTTTAAAATCTGTTGTTGAATACACAAAAATCCTCCATTGATATTAATTAATAATATTCTGGTATTATAACTACCTAACATATACTTTAAATTAAAGTAAATTAAAAATCAACACAAAATTGAAAAAATTTGAAAAATAATAATTAAGATAATAATTAAGATAATAATTAAGATAATAATTTCTAAAAAAATTTAAATTTATTTATTTTTCCTATATTTTATTTAAAAATTTAAAAAAAAAGCAAAAAATCAAATGATAATTATTTTGAAAAAAAATTTAAACTTTTTCATTTAATTAATTTGTTTATTAACTATTATTTATTATTAAATTATTATTAAATTATTATTAAATAAATTTTATTCAATAAATCGGTTAATTTTATCTTTTTTTATTGTTGTTAAAATTTCCGCGCCGTCTTTAGCAACTAAGCACATATCTTCAATTCTTACTCCGCCAAATCCTTCTATATAAACGCCCGGTTCAATTGTAAACACCATCCCTTCTTGAATAATATCTTCATTTTTAAAAGACACATAAGGGTATTCGTGTATATCAAGTCCCACTCCATGCCCAAGCGAATGAGTAAAATATTGTCCATATCCTTTTTTGCCGATATAATCCCTTGCTATCTTATCCAATTCGCAAAATTTAAGTCCCGGTTTTATACTTGATATAGCTAATTGCTGAGCGGCATAGACCGTTTCATATATATCGATAAATTTTCTATCCGGAGTTCCAAAAAACAAAGTAACTGTTTCATCGCTATTATAATGATTGTATTTGGCGCCGAAATCGCATAAAAGTATATTATCTTTGCCGTCATTTATAATATTACTGTCTAAAGGTACGCCGTGAGGCATAGCGGAACGTTCTGCTTTAAGAACAATAGTTTCAAACGCTGCATTTTCAGAACTGCCAAAATTTAAGAGATTGATTTTGTAATTATTGGCAACATCCAATTCTGTAATTTTTTTTCCTGAACTAAAATTGTCGGCAATATTTTTAATTGCATAAGACATTGATTGCTCTGCTATAGATACAGCTTTTTTTATATTTTTAATTTCTTCTTCTGTTTTAAAGCTTCTTAATTTTAGCAGAAGATTATGCGCAGGCACAAGTTTAAAATCTTTTAATTCTTTTTCGAATCCAAGATATTCTTCATAAGTAAAATATAGAGATTCAAAAAGAATAATATTTTTTGATTTGAATTTAAACTCTGATTTTAAATTTGAGGCTATATCTTTATAAAGTTCTTTAAAACATTTTACATTTATTATGTTTTTGTTTTTATAATTTTGAAGAATATGATTTATATCGGCATTATTAATATTATTATATTTATCATTATTATTTTTATTATTATAGCCTGCGATATTATTATCCGTTTCATTAACTGCCCTTTCATAATATCTGCCGTCAACATATAAATTGGCAGTGCAATTTTTTGACATAAAAAGATAGCAGTCTTCACCTGAATATCCTGTAATATAAAAAACATTAGAGGGATGTTTTATTAAAATCCCCTCGGCTTGTTCTGAATTTATCAAATTACTTAGACTGTTTATACTGTTTAAATTATTTATAAAGTTTAAATCCATTTTTAATCCCCAAATTAACTTCAATTCTACTCTATTATTCTATTCAAGTCAATTAGCGGCTAATCCCTAAATCACCGACGGAGATTATTAAATATGCCGCATTGTGGGACAACAAGGTATCTCAAAGTCATTCCTCTCAGACGTGAATCCGGAAAATAAATTTTTATTAAAGAATTAATATTTTCCTCTCAACTTGACTTTCAACAATGTTGCTTTATACTATATTTATAGTTTAATAGTTTATAGTATAGATAGATTTAAAATAATATTAAACTAAATTAAACTTATTAAATTAAATTTATTAAATTAAATTTAGGAGTACAAAAATGATTAAGATCAAGAATGCCTCGTTATTAGTTTTAGTTTTAACTTTAGCTTTTATATTTGTCTTTACGGTAAAGGCTTATGCCTATAGTGCTTTGGTTAATCAGTGTTTTAACCGTATTAATTCACAGTCTTATATGTCCGCAAAAAAGTTGGGATTTATGGCCGTAGAAAACAATTATAAAAGTTTCAACGCTCGTCTGTGTCTTGGGGAAGCTAACGAAAATCTCGGCAACTATAAAGTAGCAATCAGCGAGTTTAATTTTGCTATTCCTGCTGCTAACAATATATCGAGAAAGAAGCTTGTTTATAATTGGATAGGCTCGGCGTATCATAATATCGGAAATCAAAGAGAGGCTTTTAAGTATGATTCTATGTCGCTCGCTCTTGCGAGAAGAGTTAATGATACAAGCCTTGAGAGTGACGATTTAAATAATATAGGAACGATATATTTATCTAAAGGCAACTATGCAAAAGCTCTTCATTATTATCAGGAATCTCTACCCATGCATGTGACTGCGAGCGGCTTAGCCGTTACCTACGGTAATATAGGCGCAGCTTACTATGGAATGGGAAATTGCTCCAAAGCCGTACAATATCAAACGAAGGCACTAAATTTGCTAAATTCAGACAAAAACAAAGGCAGCGGAGATTATTATGTAACTGCAGTGAATCTTATAAATCTTGGCGGCGATCTTATATGCACTAAAAATTATTCTAAGGCTAAAGTTGATATTACGGAAGGACTTACAATGATGAAAAAGATAGGTGCTAAAAAATGGATAGCGACAGCCTATAGATATTTGGGCAGACTTTATAAAAATGAAGGTAATAATAAAAAATCTTTATTCTATTACAGAAAGGCTCACAATATGTTTAGCGCTATCTAAATTTCGGGTAGAGCGTGAAAATATTCTCTTATTATGATTAAATAAAGTAAAAGGAGCAGATAGTTTATAAAATGAAAACCGCTACAGAATTAGAATTAGAATTAGCTTGTCCTGAAATAAATTATAATTATCTCAATCTATTTTTTATAGCTTAATTTATTAAGGATAGAGTCATGGTCGCGTAATACTCGTAATACTATGGAGGGAGCAAAATTATTCTATATTCTATTTCTGTTGAGGTTGAAAATTAAACTGCTTTTTTTATTGATTTTGTCTTATAAATCTCAATTTTATCAAGCAAACTATTAAGCAGACTAATTTTAGCTGCAATAGCTTCTTTCTTTTTATTTTTTTCGCTTAATATTAAGTTTTGCATATCTTTAATTTTATCTATCAACTCTACATCAAGAGAATTTTCTTTTAGCAGTTCTATATAAATATTAAGCGCCTTGTTGTAATGTCCTTGCGATTCGTAAATTTCAGCAAATGTTTTAGTTTTTTGTTCCATAATTTTATTTGTTTTTTATTAAAATTAATTATTTTTATTGTTTATCGTAATTTAATTATACAATATTTATTTAATTTATTATTAATTTAAATATTCAATTAATTAATTTTTATTTATTATTAAGTATAATTTTATTACTCCATATAATTGATTTTTAAATCAGGCTGCTAATTTGAAATTAATTTTTATTTATTAAATATAATTTTATTGCAGCAAATCTTTTAAAAATTTATAAATAAATGCAAAGTCAAGTTTTTCAAATTTAAAACTTCCTATACCGTTAATCAAAACAAATTTAATTGATTTATCTTCTACTTTTTTATCTAGTTTCATCGCATTAATATATTCTTCAGGACTAAATTTTGGAATTTCCGCAGGAAGTCCCGAGTTTCTAATTAGTGTTTCGATCCTATCAACTGTTTCATTGCCGCAAAGATTTAATTCTTTGGATAATTTAGAAGCAAAAACCATTCCTATGGAAATGGCCTCTCCATGTTTTATAGTCTTATAATTAAAAAGAGTTTCAATTGCATGCCCGAGACTATGTCCAAAATTTAAAACCGATCTAAATCCGCTTTCTTTTTCATCTTTGTTTACAACAACTGCTTTTATTGAACAGGAACTTTCAATTATATGCATTAAAGATTGTTTATCTTTTGACATTATTTTATCAAGCTTATTCTCAAGATACAAGAATAAATCTTTATCAAGAACAGCGCCGTATTTTATGACTTCTGCAAAACCGTTTATTAGTTCTCTTTTATTCAAGGAATTAATAAAATCAACATCAATAATTACAATTTTCGGCTGATAAAAAGCCCCTATCAGATTTTTTCCTGAAGGATGGTCAATGCCTGTTTTTCCTCCTACGGAAGAATCAACATCAGATAGAAGCGTAGTAGGAATTTGCACAAAATTAATGCCGCGCAAATAAGAAGCTGCGGCATATCCTACAATATCTCCTATCACTCCGCCGCCAAAAGCAATTATATAATCTGATCTTTCAAATCTGTTTCTAATTAACTCGTCGTAAATATATGATAAATATTTAATGCTTTTAGCACTCTCGCCATCGGGAAGAATTATAAAAAAAGGTTCAATACTTGCTCTATTTAATAAATTGCTAATTGAAAAACCGTATAAATCATTGACGGTTTTACATGTTATAATACATACCCTTTTTTTAATTCCGATAGATTCTAAAATAGTTCCTATAGAAATATTTGAATTAATTAATATGTCATAGCTTGCATCTTTTGCCGAGTGAGACAAATCTACTTTTATTTTCATCTAATTATTAATAATTTACAATATAAAAAATTTAACCCGACTTCACCGCTTTTATTATTCACTTTTATTATTCACTTTTATTATTAAAAAGAATAACTTATTGATATTATGGCATTTTATTTTTTAGTTTGCAGTCCCAATATAAATTTGTATTGCCCCATAAATATAACAATATCAATAGGTTGTTATTAATTATGGCAAAATTGGGTTAAGACTTTTTTAAAATTTTTTATTTTATTAACTCCTGTAATTGTTAATCTTTGCCATTTAATTTTATAACTTCGCATGAAATATATTATATATTATTTTTTATATAATTAAATATTATATATTTCATTCTGATACTTCGGGAGGTCTAATATTTTCAAACTCTTCATCGGTAAGCAGTCTTGATTTAGCTATAAAACGTATTCCGAGAGGAATCTCTATAGAAAAACTCGAACCTCTGCCTTTAACGATATCAACGGTTAAATGCATATTCTTATAATATTCAAATTGGTCGGCAGCCATATAAAATTTGCAACCATAGATTTCACCGAGCATTAAATCCCTGCTTCCTAAAATAAAATCACCTGCGGCAAAACACATTGGAGAAGAACCGTCGCAGCAGCCCCCGCTTTGATGAAACATTAATTTTCCGTGTTTTTCTCTTAACCTGTCAATTATTGTTTTAGCTTCTTCAGTTATTGATATACGCTCAAAATACATAATATTTTCCTTAATCCTGCATTAGAAACTATCTAAAAAAACCCTAACGGGTCTTTACTGTAAGACATTAACACATTTTTAGTATGACGATATTGATTAAGCATCATCATGTGAGTTTCCCGCCCGATACCTGATTTTTTATATCCGCCGAATGAAGCATGCGCAGGATATAAATGATAGCAATTCACCCATACGCGCCCTGCCTGAATGCCTCTTGCAAATGTGTTAACCTGATGAACATCGCGCGACCATACGCCTGCACCCAACCCGTATAGAGTGTCATTTGCGATATCCATTGCCTCAGCTTCGTCCTTAAAAGTAGTAACGCTAAGAACAGGACCGAATATTTCTTCCTGAAAAATACGCATTTTATTATTACCTTTAAATACAGTCGGCTTAATGTAATAGCCGCCGGGATATTGCTTATTTGCGTAAACGTCGCCTCCCGTTAAAACCTCAGCGCCTTCCTGTTTTCCAATATCAATGTAATTTTTTATTTTCTCATATTGGTCAATTGAAGCTTGCGCTCCCATCATAGTGGCAGAATCAAGCGGATCACCCATCTTTATAGCCTCTATGCGCTTTAAAGCCAGTTCCATAAACTCATCATAAATGTTTTCTTGGATTAAAGCGCGGGACGGACATGTACAAACCTCGCCTTGATTAAAAGCAAACAACACTAAACCCTCAACTGCTTTACTAAGAAAATTGTCATTTTTTGCCATTGCGTTGTCAAAAAAGATATTAGGTGATTTACCGCCGAGCTCTAATGTGACAGGAATAATATTTTCGGATGCATACTGCATAATTAAACGACCGGTTGTAGTTTCTCCCGTAAATGCAATCTTTTTAATACCCTGATGTTTTGCAAGCGGTTTTCCTGCTTCAGGGCCTAATCCGTTTACAACATTAATAACCCCCTCTGGCAAAATATCGGCTATCATTTCCATAACACGCAGGATAGAAACGGGTGTTTGCTCTGCAGGTTTCAATACAACGCAATTACCTGCCGCTAAGGCAGGCGCCAACTTCCACGCTGCCATAAGAATAGGGAAATTCCAAGGAATAATCTGTCCGACAACGCCTAAAGGCTCATGCAGCTCCATTGATACCGTATTGACGTCAAGGTCGGCAACAGTGCCGGACTCTGAGCGGATAACGCTTCCAAAATACCTGAAATGATCCGCGGCCAACGGAATATCGGCTACAAGTGTTTCTCTTATAGCCTTGCCGTTATCCCATGCTTCTATAATTGCAAGTTCCTCCAGATTTTTTTCTATTACATCCGCAATCTTAAAAAGCAGGCTGCTCTTTTCTGCAACAGAGGTTTTTCTTCCCCATGACGCCGCAGCTTTCCATGCTGCAGCAACTGCAGCATCAATGTCTTTACTATTAGACCTAGGCACTCTGGCAATTATACTGCCGTCAACAGGTGAAATGTCATCAAAATATTCTCCGTCAATCGGTTTTATCCATTTGCCGCCAATATAATTTTCATATTGGTCTTTAAATTTAGGTTTATTGTACAACATTGACAACCTCCTTTAAAATTAAATTAATTTTAGTTTAGTTTAGATATCTAAAATTTTACTTTAAAAAAAGTTAGTTTTAATCAGCATTTTATTTATTTTCATTATGCGTTTTATTCATTATAGATTGGATGATACTATGTTAATACTATATTGATAATAAATTAGTTTGCATATATATTTTGCATATATTATAATTTCAGCAGTTTGTAAAATATAGCTATTATTTATTTAGTAATTATTTATTAATACAATATATATTAATCTTATTTTAATATATATGTTTCTATTTTGCAATTATATCAAAACAATCGTTTTCTTTATCGTAATTATATACCTCCCCTGTCCCAATTATATAATACCAGCCGTATATGTTTATTTCTTTATTTAAATACTTTTCTTTTATAAATGGATAAGTAAATAAATTTTTCATTTGATGTACAATATTGAATTGTTCGGTCATCATTTCCCTTTTAACATATTTTCCAGCATCAGTATCAATATTATTTAAAACATATTCTTTTACAGGATTTGCTAATTCTAACCATCTTTTAACGTGAGGAACATTTTTAAGCTCTTCTTCTGATTTATATAGAGCGGCACAACCGCCGCAATTAGAATGTCCGCAAACCACGATGTTCTTAATATCAAGCACTTCCACGGCAAATTCTATGGCAGATGTGGTAGAAACATACTCTTGAGTTTCTCTATATGGGGGCACCATATTTGCAATATTTCTTACCATAAAAAGCTCACCTGGGAGAGTTTTTGTTATAAGGCTCGGCACAACCCTTGAATCCGAACATCCTATAAATAATGTATGAGGATTTTGTCCAGCTTCTAATTTGGCAAAAAGATTTTTATGTTTTTCATAATCCTCATTTTTGAATTTAAAAACACCGTCAAAAATATCATTCATAATAATCCTCCATGCTTATTTTAAAACTTATAATTAAAGTTTAATTAAGATACTATATAAAAGTAATTTTTGAACTTTACTTTATGATGCTCGTCAAGTTTCTGATAAGAAGCCATGCGTTGCCTCTATTAGTTATTAATAAATAAATTATAATACATTATTAAAAGTTATTTTAATTATAATAAAACATCATTTTAAAATCAAGTAAAAAATTAAAAATCTAAAAATTATTTGATATTATTTTACATTGATTGTGTCTTTAATCAAGTATTTCAAAGATATTTATAATAATAAAGATATTTATAATTTAAACAATTGATTTATAAATCAAATAATATTTTAAAAAGGATTTAAAAAATTTCTAAATGAATAATAAAACAGTAAAAATAAAAAAATAAACTCGCGTTTTGATATTTTTTTGTCAGATAAAAAGTATTTTAAAAGATTTCTTTAAAGGTATTTTTAACAAGTTCTGCGTTTACAAAAACGGCAAACTTAGAATAAGAAACGGCAAGTAAGCGATAAAAGTATTTTAAAAAATTATGTAAGAAATGATAAAAATAGCAATGTATGTTTTTGATTATTGATTTTGAACGGCATATTTATTGCGGTTTTAAGTGGTGGCGGTGCAGGGAATCGAACCCCGGACACTACGGATATGAGCCGTATGCTCTAACCGACTGAGCTACACCGCCCTCTTAAAAAAACTTATTAAATTGTTTATTGAATGGGAAAGATTGATTGTATCAGATTATACTTTAAATTACAATAATATTTTTGTTATCCTTAAAATTACCGATTGCCGATAGAGATTGTTAAATATGCTGCAATGCATTAATAACACCGGATTCCTGCTTTCGCAGAAATGACACCTAATGGGTGAAAGGATAAAATTCCTCAAAGTCATTCCCGCGCAGGCTATAAGCCAGAACTATAAATCTCTATCGGCAATTTTGGATATTATGATGCCAATTTATATATTGCAATATAGCTTTTAGGTTTTGAAAACATAGAACCAGAATTTTTAACTATTGCATTCGCTAAGTAGGTTTTTTTATTAAATTTAAATATAGAAAATCCTGCGCTATATCCCACTGTCGGTCTTATCTTCCATATCGGATAAAAACTTATTTTATTCCAGACTAAACTATAAATGGAATTTTTAGTGTAATAATTTAAATTCTTCAAGTAAGATGCCTGCTGATAGTTTTTCGTGACAACTATGCCGTCTTCTCCGTTAATATAAAACTTACTGACTTTAGCCGGAACATTGTAAATTAGACCGCCCGTAACACTTGAACTGCGAATCCCGCCAATGGAAGGAACTTGAATTTGGAGAGGCGATCCGCCATAAGTTTTTGAACCTAAATATTTAGTTTTTCCTTTTCCGTTTATAATCATTAAATTGCCTGAATTAGATAAAGCCACGAGGTATTTTTTCCCATTCCCCAAAAAATTACCATAAGCCGTGCCATAAAGAGTTATGCCCGAAAAAAATGGCAGTTTTTTTACTTTTATTAAAGTGTTATTATTTTTATTAAATCTATAAACATAGGTATCGCCGCCAAATTGACCGATGGGATAAGTATTTTGACCTATAACCGAATCTTTAAAATACCTGCCTGAAGGGATGACCGATATAGGATTTTGTCCCACTATCATTTTTTTATGTTTATTAAGTTTCATCACCCTTAAAAATAAATTATAATTTGGTGTGATTTTGACAAGTTTTCCATTGTTGTAAGCAAGTAAGTATGATATTACCATCCCGAGCTTTGTCTTTGTAAGTACTATTGCCGTTCTTTTTTTTGATATTTTATAAGAGCCGATGTATACAGGATTTGATCGGGACGACAGATTATATTGAGCAAGCTTTTTTAAACTGCCGTTTATTAAAAGGTTATACAATATGACACGGCTTCTAGTGGCAACAACCACTTGAACTCCTTTATTTAAAAATTTACCTGTGCTCAATGCTTGAATAATATAATGTTTTGTAGAAGTCCTTAAAAGTCCTTTTCTGTTTTGGCTAAATCTTTTTATATACATATTGCTTGTAACCGTCGGGGCGGAAGAAATAACAGGCGAAGAGGCTTGAAGTTCCTCCGGTTTTTGAACCTTTTCCTGAAAGGTTAGCGATACAATTTTTGCTTTAATAATTTTGGATAACCCGTTTACATCATTTATTATGAATTTTGATCCGAGAATTTGAATGGAGTGTCTATAAACTACCGTTTTTTCGGAAGGGCTGAATACATTTGTTTCAACATCAGAAACATTTCTAATTTTAATTATTCTTCCAAAAATTAAATATTTTAAATCAAAATGTTTTGAAATTTTTAAAAGATTATCGGTTGAAAAAGAGGTTATATGATTTTTTCTAATAAAATTATTTATATCAGAGTTTCTTGATACTGAAATATTACTTGACGATAAATCTGAACCCATTATAATAGGAATGCTATCTTTTATTACAAGAATATTTTTATAATGCGTAGAAATGATTTTATAGGGCAAAATGCCTATTTTAACAAAAGCATCTGCGCTTTTTATAATAAAAAATATTGACATAAAAACGGCAAATGCAAGGAGAATCACCACTCTGATTAAACTAATTGAATTTTTTTGAAAAGCTGTATTCATAATAAACCTCTTAAATTATTAATTAATTATTAATTATTAAAGATTAAAGATTAAAGATTAAAGATTTAAAAATATTACCTCATTATTTTATTTTTACACATTAAGGAAAAATTGTCAATTTTTTCTTTATATCGCCACCGTTAATCTTTCCTTTTATAACATAATTAATTTATATTTTATAAACATAATATTATATATATTATTATACATAATTACATAATCATACGTATACTATTCATTAATGCCTAAAATTGCCGATAGAAAATTATTTTTTAGTTTCTAGTTAGTTTCTAGATAGATGGATGAGCCGTCTAAATGCCGACGGCTTTAAAACGTACCTGCATATGCAGGAATGACTTTGCAGGTATTTAAGTTTTCACCCGACGGGTGTCATTCCCGCGAAAACGGGAATCTAATATTTATATAGCTTTAAAGCTATTTTAACAATCTCTATCGGTAATTTTGGGATTTATTAATATTTATATCAATATATTATTTACATTATTTACAAACAAAAAAAAATTCGGTAACGACCTACTCTCTCATGCAGCTGCCCGCATAATACCATCGGCGCAATAGAGCTTAACTTCCGTGTTCGGGATGGGAACGGGTGGAACCTCTATGCTATAGTTACCGAAAACTTTATATTATTCTG
>DAHXMB010000208.1:0-2540 GCA_027365695.1 Candidatus Acididesulfobacter sp.
ATCTCCCGTATTGTTCCGATGATTTTAAAGATATAAAGCCTGTTTATGAAGAGTCGGAAGGTTGGGACGGAGAAATTAGCGCCATAAAGACATTTAAAGATTTGCCCGTTAATGCTCAAAAATACCTTGTGAAACTTGAACAAATAACCGAAATACCTATAAATATTATATCATTAGGAAAAGATAGAATGCAGACTATCACTCTTAAAGAAATATTTTAAGCACATAGTATAAATATTTATTGTTAAAAAATAAATTGTCATCATTCATCGAACAGTTTAGAGCAATTTACAATCAAAAAGATATCCCTGAAAATTTACGATTTTTAGCGCTCCAATCCTGCTATACCGCTAATTTTCTTTTGCAAGAATTAAATAGTATCGTATATCCCAAAAATTGCAATACCGATACTACGCCCAATACTATGGTGGATGTTGGAACGGGGCTTGGAATAATACCGTTAATTTTAAACTCACAGAAAAAATACTATAATTATATTTGCGTAGATATAGATAATAATAGTTTAAAAATAGCTAAACAATTATCTGAAGAAAAGCATTTTAGTTTAATATGCGCAGATGTTTACGCAATGCCTTTTAAAGACTCAATATCAGATATTTTATTTGCAAGATACATATTGCAGCATGTAAATCGTATAGACCTATTTTTATTAGAATTAAAAAAAATAATGAAAACTAATTCCAAAATAGTTATTATAGACATTGAAGACGATTTGAATATTTTTTATCCGGAACTGCCTCCTGAAACTAAAAAAGTTTTTGAAAGTTATGAAAAATTTCAAAAGCAATGCGGCGGAGATAGAAATATTTCAAAAAAATTATCTTACTTTTTATTTAAAACAGGATTTAAAAATATTGAAATAAAACCTTTTGCTTCAACATTTTTTGCCTCAAAAGAAGATTATCCAAATTATTTTAAGCAAATAAAAAATTCTTTTTTATTGCTTAGCAGTGAACTTGAACTTATAAAAGATAAATTATTTAAAAATAAATTTATTAGTCCGACGGATTTTCATAAAGGACTAAATAGTTATTTAAATTATCTAAATTATTCAGATAGTATTTTTATGTCAAAAACTGAATTTTTAATAACCGCGATGAAATAATATTAATGCAAATAATTTATAATATATGAATTATAAATTTAAAATGATCATATTTTTCAATTTATATTATATAAAAGTTTGATCAATTAATCATTACTTAAAACATAAATATGCTAAAAAATGAATTAAAGGCGTTTTATGCAATAAATATGCGAGAACTGTTAAAGTTTACAAGACAAAAGTCCAGGCTAATAACTGACCTCTCAAGACCTGTAATATGGTTATTATTTGTAGGCTACGGCATTTCAACCTTAGTCAAACTCAAAAACGGTTCTTATATTGATTTTATATTTCCGGGAATTCTTGTGATGACCGTTCTTTTCAGATCTATTTTTTCTGCAATTTCAATTATATGGGATCGTCAGTTTGGCGTTTTGAAAGAAATTTTAGTTTCTCCTGTGTCAAGAAAAACATTTGTTTTTGCAAAAATCACATCAGGAAGCATAATAAGCGCGGCGCAAGGTTTAATAATTTTAATATTCGCTCCTTTTTTAGGTATAAATTTAACAATAGGTATGTTCTTTCTAACGCTGGCTGCTCTTTTTTTTATTTCAGCGTCTATAACCGCTTTCGGTATTTTAATAGCATCAAGAATGACATCGTTTGAAGGATTTAACTCAATTATAAATTTGATAGTGCAGCCTATGTTTTTTGTAAGCGGAGCGTTATATCCGATAAAAAGATTTCCTCTTTTTTTAAAAATTTTAGCCTATATAAACCCCATAACATATTCGGTAGATTTGTTAAAATATATATTTTTTCATAATAAAGCAAAAAGTATTTTTGTGCCTGAAATTCCTGTTATACTAAGTATAGTATTCATTGCTTTTTTTTTAATCGTAATGGTGCTGTCTGCAAATTATTTTTTTGAAAAGGAAGAAAATTAATCAGATATGAAAATTAATTTAAAGATATTTAAGAAATCTATAAGAAAAATAAAAATAACAAAACAGATAGATAAGAAAGGTTTTATTATTTTTCAAATAGACGGTCTTTCTAAAGAAGCTTTAGATAAAGCGTTTAAACATAACCTGATGCCTTTTCTAAAAAAAATGACTTTAAAAAAAGGATATTTATTAACTGATTATTTCACGGGAGTTCCAAGCGATACCCCATTTTTTCAAGCAGGACTGCTATACGGAGATAATAAAAATATTCCAGGATTCAGATGGATTGAGAAAGATACGGGAAATGAAATTATTTTTAAAAATCCTGAAAGTGCGGGGCATGTTGAAGCAATGCTTTCTAAAAATCATAAAGGTCTTCTTAAGGGCGGTTCAAGCTATGTTAATTTGTTTTCAGGAGGAGCGTCTCGTTCAACATTTACATTGTCAACATTTTCGGTAAGATATCTTTTTAAAAAAAAAATAAGGAATTTTGATATTTTTATTATATTCATGTTTCATGTTCTTAC
>DAHXMB010000201.1:0-13539 GCA_027365695.1 Candidatus Acididesulfobacter sp.
TTTTTTTAAATCAAGCAAACTTCCGTTAAGAAAAATATTGGATAATAATATAATTGCAGGATTGGGAACCGACAGCCTGTATTCTAACGATTCAATAAGCATTCTTGATGAATTAAAATATGCAAGAAAAATTCATAATAATTTACAAATAAACAGAGAAAATATAAAATATAAGAATAATAATTTTTTAAACAACAATAAAAACTTAATCAATTACGGCGTTTCTTCTAAAGAATGCTTATTGAATCGTTAGAATACAGGCTGTCGGTTCCCAATCCTGCAATTATATTATTATCCAATATTTTTCTTAACGGAAGTTTGCTTGATTTAAAAAAACTATTGCTTCGCGGACAATGAATAATAGACGATTTTGAATCTTTGATTATTTTAATATCACAGCCGTTTACTTCGTTAGCATGAATTAATGATGTTTTCGGCGATAAAATTCCGACAGATTTTAAATATTGAACGGGGGTCGAATATTTTATTCCGTATTTTTCGGAAGGGTTATTAAATTCTTTTAAGTTTAAAGCCGCCAATAAATTTTCAGATATATCGCCTTTGCCTTCCGATAAAAATTTAATTTCCGATTTATGCTCAGATGTATGAATAGTTAAATTTAAACCCCATTGTTTATTTTTTTCGGATAATATTTTAAAAAGCGCAGGGGAAACGGAATATATTGAATGGGGAGATATGCCTATTGAGATAAATTTTTTAAAATTATTGATAGCAGTATCATTTCTAATAATATCATCTAATGTATCTTTCAATTCTTTTATTTTGACATCCGATAAAGAAGGATCTAAGCCTGTTATCTCTATATATGCTTTTACTCTCGGAACGCCCGTTGATAAAATATCATTGTCTGTTCTGCCGCAGTCGGCAACACTGCAGACAACATCTGGTTCAGTGTATTTTAAAATTTTATCCTTATGATGTGTTCTGCTGAAATCGGAAGCGCCGCAATTAATTTCATTAAATTTTTTATAATCCGATATATATTTATTAAATTGGGGAATAGGCACAATGTCACCTATTGCGGTTACGCCCGCTTTTATGGATGTATTATATGCTTTTTGACGTATATCCGTTATTTCTTTATCAGATAAATTAGTCCGTCTTTTAATCAAAGAAATTACCCATTTCGAAAAAATATGCGGGGTATTTTTATCCGATGCCATAGTTAGTTCCGTATGGATATGGGCATTTATTAATCCCGGTATAATCAGCGTTGAATAATTGTAAGTATTATTATTAGCGCCGATAGCTTTGGGATAATTTTTGTTCTTATCCGCAGATATGATTTTACCTGTATTTATATCTACCGATAACATGGCATCTTTTAACAAAAAAGGAGCCGGTAGATTTAAATTGGTTAAAATAAATTTAGAATTTATTCTTAGTACATTCTTGTCAAAATTATATAAATACACTTTTTAGACTATCCCATTAATGTTTGTCCGTCATTTTAAAGCGGGGTAATTTTATATACTTTTATTTAGCTGTTTGGCTATATATGTGTGTACTGTGTCATTCTAAACCAAGATAATTTTTATATTTTATTGCAATTATAATAAATTCATACAGAGTTAAAGACTGAGGTCTTTTGTCTAAATCTATATTTGAATCTTCATATATTTTTGCTTTTATATCTGGAGGAATACCTTGAAAAGACGCATATATTGAATTTCTTAATTTTTTTCTTCTTAATTTAAACAGCTGATGAACCAGATAACTAAAATAAGGAGAGTTTGCAGCCCATTTTATATTTTCGGAGTCTTTTAAATCCTCAAATTTATTAAAATCTAAAGGAGTCATTCTGATTACCGATGAATCAATTTTAGGCTGCGGATTAAAATTTTCTTTAAAAACATTAAATAATAATTCAATTTCAAAATTTGCCTCAACAATAACGCTAAAAGCGCTTCTTGCGGATTCATCGCTTTTTGCAAGCAGTCTTTCTGCAAACTCTTTTTGAAACATTAAGGTAAAGTCCGAAAAAGCCTCTTTTTCCTTAATAAATTTTTCTATTACAGGACTTGAAATTTCATAAGGGAGATTTGAAATTAATCTTAATTTTGAATTCAAAGTATTAGAAAGTTCTATGAAATTAAATTGTAAAGCGTCTATATTTATCAATTTTGCGGTATCATTTTTTTTAAGCTTATTGTTGTTATTATTTAAGAATAGCTTTCCTTCAACATAAGACAAATAAAAAGGGTCTATTTCAATTATTGTTAAAGTTTTAACTTTATCTGCCAATAAATCTGTTAAAATTCCTTCCCCCGGTCCTATTTCGACGACATTATCATTTTCTGTAAAATTGCAAGATTTTACTATATTTTTTGCAATTTCTTTATTTATTAAAAAATTTTGACCGAATTTAACTTTTTTATTATTATCCATCTTTATTTATATTAAATGTATTAATCTTTATTTATTTTATTTTAATTTTTATTGCTTGCTTATTCATTCATTGTTAAATACTGTTAAATATTAAATTAAAATATTAAATAAATTTACAGTTCCCAGGATGGTTCTGCATTTATATCATAGAATATTTCTTTATTAATAATCGGATCAACAGGTTTTTTAAAATAGCCCGTATATCCTATCATAGCTGCATTATCTGTGCTATAAGCAGGTTCAGGAAAAAAAACATTTAATTTACTGCTTTCAAGAAAAATGCTTCTTATCCTAGAATTTGCCGAAACCCCTCCTGAAACCGAAACATCTTTTATTCCGGTATATTCGCATACCGACATAACTTTTTTATATAAAATTTTTGCGATTGTTTCTCTCAGGCATGCAAAGATATCAAAGACGGTTTCTTTTTGCAAATGTTTTGGACCGGCTAACTTGTTAATTTCTGATATTACCTGTGTTTTTAACCCGCTAAAACTTAAATCAAAATTACCTGAATGTTCCATAGGCATAGAGAAATTAAAAGCGTTAATGCTGCCTTTTTCGGCTAACTCATCAATAATTTTGCCGCCTGGATATCCATAATTTAAAAAATTTGATATTTTGTCAAATGCTTCTCCGCATGCGTCGTCCCTTGTTTTGCCAATCAGCTTTATATCTTCATGGGATTTTACGATATAAATATGAGAATGTCCTCCGGATATAACAAGCGCTATAAAAGGAAAAACCTCTTCAATATTAATATTCAAAAAAGGACTAAATATATGTCCTTCAATATGATTTACCGCAGCAATAGGAATTTTAAGAGCATAGCTTAAAGTTTTAGCCGTCATAAGTCCGACAAGTAATGACCCTGCAAGACCTGGTCCGGAAGTAGCAGATATTAAACTTATTTCTTTTAATTTTATATTTGCTTTTGACAATGCGATATTGACGGCTGGAATAGCGCTTTTTATATGATTTCTTGAAGCTAATTCAGGAACTACTCCTCCGTAAATTCCATGTATAAAATCCTGAGAATATACGACATTTGAAATTATATTAATTTTTGAATCGTCTTTTTTAAGAATTGAACAAGAAAAATCATCGCAGCTTGATTCTATCGCAAGATTTAAATTTGATGAATTATTCATATTATTATATTATTTTGATTAATTTGACCAATACAAAGTTTTTGATACCGCCTGTTTCCATTTATCGTAATGCAATTTTCTTTCGTTTTCGCTCATTTTTGGAGTGAATACTTTTTTTATTTTGTATAGTTTTAAGTATTCTTCTATAGACCATAATCCGGAATATATGCCTGAAAAACCGGCTATGCCGAACGCGGTCATTTCTGAAATATTCGTCCGCTCTACGGGGATTCCGAGAATATCCGATTGAAACTGCATTAAAAAATTATTTTCGCTTGCTTTACCGTCGACTCTTAATTTATAAGGCATATTAAATAATTCGTTAACAACGTCTTTGGTAGAATAAGCTAATGATTCTAACGCAGCTCTGATAATATTTTCTTTTGTAGTTTTACCCGTTATGCCTATAATCATTCCTCTCGCGCTGCTATTCCAGTATGGAGCCCCCAGCCCGGATAGTGCAGGCACAAAGTAAACCCCCTCGTTGGAATTTAATTTTTTAGCCGATTTATCGGTTTCAGAATATGATTTTATAATTTTTAGACCGTCCTTCAGCCAATTAATCAACGCTCCTCCCGTAAAAATGCTTCCTTCAACCGCGTAATAAGTCTCATTTTTAATAGTCCATGCAATTGTTGAGACTAATTTATCGGATTTAAAAGGCTGCTTTCCGGATTGCGCCATTACAAATAATCCTGTTCCGTATGTATTTTTTACTATTCCGCCGTCAAAAGATGCATGCGCAAACAGGGATGCCTGCTGGTCTCCAAGAATTCCTATTATGGGTATTCTTTTAGTAAAATTTCCTTTTAAATATTTAGGATTCAAAAACCCAAAGATACTGCTGCTGCTTTTTACTTCAGGCAGAATATTTTCCGGTATTTTGAAAATATTAAGTAATTCATTGTCATATTTTAATGTATTTATATTATATAATAATGTCCGCGACGCATTTGAAGTATCCGTAAAATGATTTTTTTCTTCCGTTAAATTCCATAAAATCCATGAATCAACCGTTCCGAATAAAATTTCATCTTTCAGGATAGATTCTTTGACGCCTGCAACATTATCAATAATCCATTTTATTTTTGTAGCAGAAAAATAAGGATCTAAAAATAAACCTGTTTTTTCTTTAATGAGTTCCGAATAGTTTTTTAAGTTTTCGCAAATATTTTCTGTTCTGCGGCATTGCCAGACAATAGCGTTATAAACAGGTTTGCCTGTTTTTTTATTCCATAAAATTGAAGTTTCTCTTTGATTAGTTATTCCGATTGATAAAATATCATAGTTTTTGCTTTTACAAAATGATATTGTTTTATGCAAAGATTTAAGCGCCGTATTTAAAATATCAAACGGATCTTGTTCTACCCATGCAGGGGCAGGAAAAATCTGAGGAAATTCATAATAAAAATTAAAAATAATTTTACCTTTTTTATCAAAAGCTATGCTTCTATTTCCCGTTGTTCCAAGGTCAAGAGCAATAACGCATTGGTCCATATATTATTTGCCATATCTATCTATCTATTACATTAATCTATTATATTAATAATATTAATAATTAATATAATATAAATTACTTAATTTTTTTGATGATGCGATTTTTTTCATTTACATAAACTAGTTTTGGTTTAAATGAATTTGCCTCTTTATCATCATATAAAGCAAAAGTTGCAATAATAATTATGTCATTTATTTGCACGAGTCGGGATGCAGCGCCGTTTACTATTATATTTCCAGAATTTTTAGGCGCTACGATAGCATATGTGTCAAATCTGTTCCCGTTATTTACATCCCAGATGCTCACTTTTTCATATGGCAATATATAAGCTTCTTCCATTAGTTTTTCGTCTATTGAAATTGACCCTTCGTAACCAAGATTCGCATCGGTAATCTTAACCCTGTGTATTTTTGATTTTAGGAGAAATCTTTGCATTTGTGAAAATTTGAATTATTAAAAAATTAAATTAAAATTTCTTGAATATAATAAATTTTTTTTTAAGTTCTTCCGAATCGGAATTACCGTTTGCACTGTAATGACTAAAAGAACCTTTAAATTTATTTTTGATATATTTAAATATCAAAAAAAGTAAAAAATAATTTAAAAAAGGTATTAAAAATAAAATAGCGATAGCATCGGTTAAAAAGCCCGGTATTAAAAATAAAATTCCTGCTATAAAAAAAGATGCCGTTTTTAATATATTTTTTGAAGGAGATTTGACGTTATAAAAATCGCTCAGTGCATTTTTAAACGAATTGCTCTTAATTTTTTTTGATATTATATAACCGATAATGCTGAAACCTGCTAATAACAAAAATGCGTAAAAAAATCCTATTATAAATGTAACTTCAACAAATATATATACTTCTACGAATATATAAATTAAAACGGTAAAAAATAATTTTGCTATAATCCCCATAATGTTTAATTATATATTTATTTTAATTTTAAGTCAAATTAAGAAAAACCTTATGATTCTTCTATAAAAACTATCAATGGTAAGCAGTGATAGATTCCCGCTTTCGCGGGAATGACACCCATCGGGTGAAAAGTTAAATACCCGCAAAGTCATTCCTGCACAGGCAGGTACGCTTTAAAGCCGTCGGCATTTAGACGGCTCATCCATATAGATAGAAACTAAAAAATAAATTTCTAACGGTGATTTAAGTTATTAATCTTATAGTAATCTTAGAAAAATTTAATTTAACAAAAATTGAAAATTTATTTTTTTAAGATATAATTAAGATATATAAGATATATAAAATATAATTAAGATATAATACTAAAAAATATATCAATTATTTATTTATTAGAAAAATTTAATTTAACAAAAATTGAAAATTTATTTTTTTAAGATATATTTTAAGATATATTAGTTATATAATACTATATAACCTTAATTCTCCCATAAAAATTTATTTTATGGATTTCCATTTTGCTGGAATGACTTTGAATTGTTTAATTATTCATTTTATTAAGATTATATTTATATTTTCAAGTTAGCCATTCCTTCTTATACCCTGTATAAAGGCAGATACGCAGGCTGTTTATGAGTTTTATGGCAAGAAAAGCGATAAAATAAACACTTGTTAAATGCTTAAAAAGATAAGAAATAAAAATTTCACTAAATCTTAATTAATAAGGACGCAAAAATGAATATTTATAAAGCAAAAGGGAATATTTTTTTAATTTTTGATTATAAAGTCATTGAAGATTTTAATATAAAAAAAAAGAAGAATATATATTCTAAATTTAAAGACAAGCAAAAGTATTCCTCTATTCTTAATAAATTGCATAATAGCGCCGATGAAGACAGCAGGCATTATAATAAAAGAAAAATTTCAAAAACCTTCAATCCCTCCGTGGAAGGTATTTTTTTTATTAAAAATGAAAAAATCCATGAATTAGAAAATAATATTTTACTTGAAAGATTTGATAAATTATGCAGGACAATAGAATCTGATTACGGTTTAAATATTTTTAACTATATATTAAACGAAGCTTACGAAAAAGAAGAAAAAAAAAGGAAATATTTTGAAATAGAAATTTTTAATTATAATTTTGTGTCGCATAAAACTGTCAAGAGTAATTTAGCGGCAGATTTTGTAAAAGAATTAAATGATTTTATAGAAAAAAATTTTTTTAAGGATATTAGTGTAAATAAAATAAATAAGCTAAAATCAAATAAAACAGAAAATGCACAACAATCGCAGCGGAATAATCTAAAATCCGGAATAGTCAAAAGCGGTGCTGAGCATGAGAAGCAAATTAAACCTGAGGCAAAAGAAAGCGAATATAAACAAAAAAATAATAAATCTGAAATTGCTAAAAGTACGTCAGGGCAAAGTAATGAAAACAAAATACCAGAAAACATTTATAAACAAAAAAATAAACGCGAAAATGAATCAGACGAAATTGTTGTAAAAACACAGATTAAATCTAAAGAAACTCATGTAAATGATATAAATATAATAAATAAAAAAGAAAATGAAAGCCGAATACCTGCAGAAGGCAGTTTAACGGATATTCATTCGGAAATTAGCTTAATTTCTTTAAGCTGGAGTTCGCTGAGTCCTAAAGATGAGGCTCCTGTTCTTGAACACGGAATTCCTATTGAGATTAATAAGTCAAGCTGGATAAGAATTTATTTTCAAAAACCTCGGGTAAGAAAAGTTGTCTGGAGATTAAGATATAAACCTGATTTAAATAACATAAAACCTCTATTGAGAGTTTATGCCGACGATAATATGCTCTGGTATGAATCATTAGATTTTATTGCAGGAGATAAATATATAATTCTTTCTAAAGAGTTTGAATTATCGAGGGTTTGGGCGGAAATAGGTTATATTACGGAAAAAAATGAGTTTATATTTATTGCCAGAACTCCTGTCTGGCCTCCTAAGTGTTTATTCAAGTCTCCGCCGAAAAAGTATTCAAAAAAATTATTAAATAATAAAATATCTCTAATAGGTGCTACAGAAGGTTTGTCTGCAGGAAATAATGCTGTTTTTACTTCATCGGGAAGCGGATTTTACGGAAGAAATAAGTAAATAATAAACTTGTATTATTATAGAGTCAAATAATTTTGCAGCAATAATTTTACAATATTAATTTATTATTCAGGAGTGAGACAATTTTACTATGAATACAGAAAAATCTAAATGGATTCCCGTTCTGCATTTTCACCTTCCTTTTGTAAGACATCCTGAAATGTCTAAATATTTAGAAGAAGAATGGTATTTTGAAGCGGCAACCGAAACTTATTTACCCTTATTGGAAGCATTTGACAATCTTGAAAGAGATAATATAGATTATAATTTAACTATTTCTTTAACCCCCACTCTTTTAACGATGATGGCTGATCCGCTGCTGTCGGAGAGATTAATTAATTATGTAGATGCCAGGGTTAAAGTTCTTGACCAAGAAGCATTCAGAACACAAACAGATCCGGAATTTCATCCCGTAACATTATTTTATAGAGAAAGATATAAAAACTTGGCAGACAAACTTAATAGCAGCGGCGGTCAATATATAATTAACGAATTATTAAAACATAATAAATTAGGGCATATAAATATAATAACGTCGGCTGCAACCCACGGTTTTTTATTATTTATGATAGGAGAGCCTGAAACTATTGCCGCTCAAATACAAGTGGGAATTGAAACTCATGAAAAATTGCTTGGGATTAAACCTTCTGGGATTTGGCTGCCTGAATGCGGATATACGTCAGGATTTGATGCTATTTTAAATAGATACGGTATATTTTATACTTTTTTAGATCAGCATGGAATAGAAATGGCTTACCCTGAACCGCCAAACGGATGTTTTTCGCCTGTAGTTACACCTTTCGGAGTCGTAGCTTTCGGCAGGGATCCTGAAAGTTCCAGGCAGGTCTGGTCTAGCAAAGAAGGCTACCCGGGAGCTCCGATTTACAGGGAATTTTACAGAGATGTCGGATTTGACCTTGATTTGCCGCATCTTATTCCGTTAAGACATGGAAGCATTAAGACATTTACAGGGTTAAAATATTATGCGATTACAGGAACGGGAAATTACAAAGAAGCTTATAGACCCGGCGCCGCAAAAAGAAAAGCTTCTGAACATGCGGAGCAGTTTGTATATAACAGGGCATTGCAGGGAAACTATTTAAAAAATACAATAGGAGAGCCACCTGTAATCGTTTCTATGTATGATGCCGAATTATTCGGTCACTGGTGGTTTGAAGGTACATGGTGGTTAGAGTCCGTTTTCAGACAGCTGAACAAAAACAGCAGTGTAGAATCTGCCGCTGCAGAGGATATATCAAAAGAAGCGCTTTCTAATGTAAAATCAAAAAACGGCATACTTTACAGTCCCGAAGAAAAAACATGGATTGCCCAGCCTGCCACTTCTACATGGGGCGGCGGAGGCTATGGCGAAGTCTGGCTTAACGGCAAAAATGACGAAATTCAGCAATTTTTATCGGACATAGCTATTGAATTGATTGATATATGTAAAAATAGGTATAATGAGGTAATTTATAATGATGCGCTTAATCAGGCTGCAAGAGAATTGATGCTTGCCGAATCAAGCGATTGGACATTTCTGCTTTCTACTGGGCAGGCTGTCAGCTATGCCGAAAGACGCGTTAAAGCTCACTTGGTAAGAGCAAGAAAATGCATATCTATAGCGATAGGAGCCGAGTCATTTGACAAAAAATGGTTTGAAGACATATCATATAAAGACAATATATTTCCATGGATTGATGCAAAAAAACTGTACGGAAAAGATATATGCTGAATTATATTAATAAATATAGAATATACCCAAAATTGCCGATAGAAATTATTAAAAGTGCTTTAACGTTTTAAAAAGATTAGATGAACAGTCTAAATGCCGACGGCTTTAAACCGTACCTGTCTGCACAGGAATGACGCCAGTTTGTTTTTCTTTATTTTAAAGATACATTTAAGTAAGCGATGTATCTTTCAGATGTTTTTATAAAAATAAATAAAAATAAAAAATAAATCGGATACTTTTCTTTTGTTATACTAATAAATCGGATACTTTTGTTCCATATTAGTTAACCTCCTCGGTGGTTATTTTATCAGGAGGTTTTTTTATAGCTCTATAGAAAGTTAAAGGTTTACTCCTTTCCATTTATCGGCGGGCAGTTTATGTATAAAGTTGAAGTTAGCTTTTAGCTTACGGTGAGGTTACTTAAATAAATGAGGTTACTTAAATAAATGAGGTTACTTAAATAAATGAGGACAATTAATTAATGAACTTAATTTTATGGTGGCATATGCACCAGCCTGATTACAGAACTCATGAAAACGAGTTTATGCTTCCATGGGTTTATCTCCATGTTATGAAAGACTATATTGATATGCCGCTTAATATTATGTCGGCAGAGGGCATGAAAGCCAATATAAATATAACGCCGGTGTTAATTGATCAATGGCAGGAATATAATTTAAAATTAGAATTAGCTCTAAGCGAAGAAGACCATCTGAAAGCTGAAAATATCCTTCCTGACCGATTTCTTAAGCCTTTAGTTATCAATACGCTCACAGATGAATGGCGGCAATGGATTGTAAAATATTATAAATGGGCAAATGAAGAAAGAATGATTGAAAGATTTGAACCTTACAAGCAATTGGTCAATATTTCTTTAGAGGATAACAATCTACATTATTTAAACGATTCGTATTATTTTGATTTAACGGTGTGGTTTCATCTTGCCTGGTGTGGAGAATGGATCAAGCGGTATGACCCTGTAATAAAGCAATTGATAAATAAGGGATATAAATATACTTATAACGACAGAATACTTTTGTTAAGAAGAATATCTAAATGGCTAAAATACGGATTATCGTTATATGGACAGCCTTATATAAAAGGAGCGGAAATTCCTTCCTGGCAGCCTGATTATCCTGATTTAATAGATAAAACTTTGTTAGCTGAACTGTCTAAAAAGAAGAAAGGCGAATACCAGGTTACGCTCACGCCTTATTATCATCCTATTATACCGCTTTTGCTTGATATTAATGCAGGAAGTATTATCGCTCAAATTACGGGAATACAATACGAACCCGTTGAATTTCATGAATACCCCGAAGGATTAGAAAGCGCGAAAGAAAACATTAAAAGAATTAATAATTATTGGTATGAGGAACCTTTTTTTAATATAAAAGCCGTATGGCCTTCAGAAGGCGCTATATCAGCCGAGACGCTTAATTTATTTGCGGAAGAGAAAATTAATTTTTGCGCAAGCGGTGAAGAAGTTTTAAGCAATTCCTTAGGCGTAGATATTCATAAGCCTATTTCTTTAGAAGGGCGCAATGTAATTCCTCTTTATAAAATTTACAAGTGGAAAAATTCATCTATTAAAATAATATTCAGAGATTCTGGATTATCGGATCTTATCGGTTTTACTTATTCTAAATGGAGAGGCGACGATGCCGCAAATAATTTTATAAATAAGATAAAAGAAATTGATAAAATAGATAAAAACGCTATTGTTTCTATAATTATGGACGGCGAAAACGCATGGGAATATTATTTTGAAAATGGGTTCTATTTTTTAAAAGATTTATATGAATTGCTTACCCAAGCACATGAAATTAATCCGATGACTCTTAAAGATGCTTTTGAAACTGAAGAATATTTAACTTTAGACAATATTTATCCGGGTTCGTGGGTTCAAGGAAATTTACAGATGTGGATAGGAGGACAGCAAAAAAATTTGGCATGGGTGCTGCTTGCAAATGCAAAACAAGAATTTTTAAAATGGAAAAAACAAATTAAAGATGAAATTAAAATTAAAAATGTTGAAGAACAAATATTAAAAAGCGAAGGATCTGATTGGTTCTGGTGGCTCGGAGAAGATAATCCGCTGTTGTCTCAATCAATGATGGAAAAAGTTTTCAGGCAGCATTTAAAAAGTATTTACATTCTGATGGATAAAAAACCGCCTGCTATTTTAGATGATACTTTAGTTACTTCAGCAGTTACTTCAGCAGTTACTTCAGCAGTTACTTCAAAAATTACTTCAAAAATTACTTCAAAAATTACTTCAAAAATTACTTCAAACATAAATAGCGCTGAGATGGGCGGAAATATGAAGAGAGGAAAATCATAAATGGTTAATTTTTTATTGGGTTTTCATTGTCATCAGCCGATTGGCAATTTTGAAGGCGTATTTAAAGAAGTGCATAATAAATCTTATAGCCCGCTTATAAGAACTCTTTTAAAATATGATTCTTGCAAATTTTGTCTGCATATATCGGGATATCTGCTTGAATGGATTGTTAAAAATGACCCTGAATTAATAGAAATTATAAGAGAAGGCGTATCTGAACATAAAGTAGAAATGCTCGGCGGAGGCTATTATGAACCCGTATTGGCTTCAATTCCCCGACACGATAGAATTAAACAGCTTGAAATGCTCAATGAAGCCGTCAAAAAATATTTCGGTGTTTATCCTGAAGGCGCATGGATTACAGAAAGGATATGGCAGCCGGATATCATTGATTCGCTTAATGAAGCAGGCATAAATTACGCTTTTTTAGACGATTCTCAATTTTTCCAATCGGGCATTGATTCAAACGATATAGATAAAATTTTTATAACGGAATATAACGGAAAATATTTCAATCTATTTCCTATTCATGAAAGATTAAGATATAAATTGCCGTTTGCTAACCCTGAAGAATCAGTGCGTGAAATTTTATATATGAATGAAAGATTATCTAATCTTTCCGTTATGGTTGACGACGGTGAAAAAATGGGAAGCTGGCCGAATACGTTTGAGTGGGTTTACGGTAAGGCTTTTAATAGCGAAGATAAGTTTGACGGTATAGGCGGCAATGGATGGCTCAATAAATTTTTAACTATTTTAGGCGATCCTTCTAATAATATTAAAATGAAATTGCCCTCTGAATTAATTGATGAAATTCCTATCAGACAGCCTGTTTATTTACCTTTGTCAAGCTATAGAGAGATGGGTGAATGGACTTTGCCCGTTGAAAAAAGATTTAAATACGATTATACAAAAGAAAAGTATCCCTATGCTGTATTAGCCGGAGGAATATGGCATAATTTTTTTATTCATTATCCCGAATCAAATCTATTGCATAAACGAATGCTTTTTTTAAGCAATAAAATTAACGATTTAAAAATAAAATTTCCTGAAATGCAAAATTCAATAAATTATAAAAATGCAATAAAGGAACTTTTTAAATCTCAGGCGAACGATGCTTACTGGCATGGAGTTTTCGGCGGGATTTACCTGCCTCACTTAAGAAGAGGTGTGCAAAATTCATTAATTAAAGCATCTGTTTCCTATGATTTATTATGCAATGAATTAAAACAATTTGAAAATGATAATAAAAATAATAAAGATAAGAACAATAAGAAAGAAATCAGAAAAGATAAAAATAAATCAAATGATTATAATAATGACGTAAATAATATTGTCAGCGCCGTTAAAGTTGA
>DAHXMB010000220.1:0-11658 GCA_027365695.1 Candidatus Acididesulfobacter sp.
GTGAAACACCCACTACCTTACGGTAGGGGCTTCTTGGTTCATAGACAAGATACTTTTTAGGAGCAAATATTATGAAAACATTTACTCGGTCATCCATAGAGCTTGTTTCCCCAAGCGTCAGTTCGGGCACTTCCTGCCCTACTACGCAATGTTTTCTTTTCTTTAGGTCTGGTTTTCATACGGCGCATAGCTTTTATATCGCTGTGATGCGCAAAACATTGCTAAAATACATCCAGACTATTTTGGGAACTTATTTTACGGTATCACCCATAGACCTGATACCAACCGCATATAAGTTGTCAAAGAACAACAGGTCTTTTAACCTGTATATTATTATATTATAAATAAAATAAAAAACAAGAGGATTGCCTATGTATCCCCGTCCTTACGGACGGGAAATTATATCGGCAATGTTTGTTAAAATGCTAAAAACAAAAATACCACTAAATGAAAACGGCGTGGCGCTTATTACAGTTTTGCTTATAACGCTTATTTTAAGTCTTTTAGCCGCAGTTGCCATTGAGACTACGGGAACGGACGTGATAAACGCAGGGCAAAATTATAAATCAAGCTACACTTTAAATACGGCTGATTCAATGATGAATTTAGTTGTAGATGAAATCAGCACAAATATAGGAACAAATGCAGGTATTGGAAGCCCTGTAATGAATGCTTATTATTATACAACCGCAAATCCTCCTGCCGGATGTTCACCTGGACCGGATATATGCACGGCTGCATTTTTTCAACCTTTATCTGTAGGCAATATTAGTGCGGATGTTTCTCAAAATTTAGGATTTCAAGGAAACGCGGGATTTGAATATTCTGGGCAA
The DNA here is from genome assembly GCA_027365695.1 of Candidatus Acididesulfobacter sp. GTDB lineage: Bacteria > SZUA-79 > SZUA-79 > Acidulodesulfobacterales > Acidulodesulfobacteraceae > Acididesulfobacter. The sequence continues at coordinate 834 of DAHXMB010000220.1, forward strand.
TATGGTCCCGAACCTGGATTTAGCTCAAATAAGTATATGTTTTATAAAGGAATTATCTATTCTATCGCAAATAAAAATATTAACTCTCAAAAAACAACAACAACAGGAATGAATTTTAACTATGGACCTATGCCTATACCAAGCGGTTAGTGATTTAATTTAATATATTTAATATTGATATTAAGCAAAATGGCATTACAGCATGCTGCTAATAGCATTAAATAAAATATTAAAATTATAAAAATAGAATTATTATTTATTTATTAAGTTTATTAAGTTTTACGATAAGTTTTAAATATAATTTGTATTTTATTTATTTTATATAATTAATTATATACTCAAATTTGCCGACAGAAAATTTTAAATTAACATTAAATTAACGTCAAGACTATATAAATACCGTATTTAATGTATATAATTATTCTTTATAAACCTGTGAAAATATAATTGCCGCAGACCTTATACAGACATTAGTGTTTTACGAATATCCGAAGGGGTTTTTGCAAGTTCTATTGGCAATTTATAGGTATAATTAACTAATATATTTAATAGCTATACATTATGTTAATCATATTAATTGCAATAAATTAAAGGTGCGCAATTATGAAAAATAAAAGAATAAATAATATTAAAACTTTTATATCATTGCTTCAAAATGTTTTTATGCTTTTATTATTTATAAGTATAATAAACATAGGATTAACATACATAACGGGAATACAAAATATAAAATCGGCTTATGCATCAGATACCTCATTTCTTACAAATGTCAATAATCCTAATGTCTTAATATTTTTAGACACGTCGGGTTCAATGATGTGGAATGAAGGGGTTAATTGGAGTAATAGCTCCGCCAGCGGATACGACGCTCCCGAATCATGGACTGACGGCGGCGCTTCACCTGTATGGGCGCCGGGGTCAAACAGCGTCTTTTCAAAAATATATAATGCAAAGATGGCAATCTCTCAGATAGTTCAGGACCCGTCCTTTTCAAATCTTAATTATGCCTTTGCAACATTTGACCAGACACCTACGCCTAATAGCGGCGCAAAAGAAGCCCGCGCATGCGTATATGCTTACGGTCCATCTCCTTATGACGGGCTTACTTTTACAAATCCTGCTGATGCGGTTCATTATCCCGGTAACCCGGGAGGACTTGGAACGCCTGATCATTCAGGGGCTTACTTAATAAATAATAATTTTAATTCTGAATATCCGTTTGAGGGCGCCAATGGTCCTTATGGCAACGGTATATTTCCATGCAGCGGACCGTCTAATCTAGATGCAAACGGTAATCCGACGACTAATCTAAATGATATAGCATGGTATTTTATTTCTTACGATTATTCTTTTTATATTGGAGATGATGATAATTTAAACAGATTATCTAACTGGCGTTTGTATGCGCCTTTAACGGTAAACGGCACGCTTAATACAACGACATCGGAAACTGTTACTTCTAATTCAAATAATTCAACCGACCCGTATTTTGACCCTGCCGATATTGCAGGTCCTGCAATAAATTATATTTTATGGAATGCTCCCGATTACGGCGGTCTTACCGACCCCGCAGGAACCGTTGTTTCAGGATTAAAAGCCGGCGGCGGAACTCCGATGTATTCCATGGTTGAAAATATGATGACTTATTTTACTAATTCGCTGAGCGCCGACAGCGCTAAAACATGCAGAAGAAACTTTTCTATAATCATAACCGACGGTGAGGCAAACGACTATAAGGCTTCCTCTACTCCTTCGGCTCTTTATAAATTATATACAACCGTAGATACATCATATCCTATTCAGACTTTTATGATAGGTTTCGGTTATAGCGGGGGTATAAGCGGTCCTGTCTATATCCAGAGTATGGCAAATGCGGGGGCGGGGATTGACCCTTCCCCCCTAACCGGCAACCCCAACGGTGTTAGTTTTCCCGCTAGCGTAGGCAGTTCTTCTACCACGCTTGTTTTACCGTCTTCTGCATTCTCAACTACAAACGGTGTTTTGGTAGGCGATACTATATCGGATAACGGAAATGAAAGCGATGACTGCGAATCAGCTAACAACAACAGCGGCGTATATGCTAACGGTAATAATTGCGCTACCGTAACAGGAATTTATCCTAATACCGACGAGGTATTGCTTTCAAACAGCTTAAACACATTAAGCGCATCCGGAGATTCCGGGACTATAACTGTTTCAGGAACGGTTTATCTTGCCTTTAACTTAAACGAGCTTGAATCTTCTTTGACGACTATTTTTAATCAAATTGAAAAACAAACCTCTTCGTTTACTTCTCCCGTAGTAAATGAGACGACTAATCAGCAGTATGTTTATTATGCTAATTTTAAATCGTTAAACCAGCCTTTATGGGGAGAAGGAAATATTTATCTTTTCGGTTTCACTTCTATAGGAGAGCTGACAGGTCCCCTCGGTTCAGCCGTTACAAACGGTCAAATAAACACAAGCGATTCATACTGGGATAACGGTAACGGGGCAGGAGGTTTGCTTCAATCCGAATCTCCTTCTTCAAGAGATGTCTTGACGTCATATTTAAATCCCTCTACCGGGGCTCAGCAAACAATTGCTATAAATCCTGTAAGCGCAAGCAGTTCAAATTTAGATTTAGATAGTTTATTAAATATAAACTCAACAGCGACGAGTCCTTATTACTACGGCAGCGTATGTCCGGGTTCAACATCGGTGTCGGCTTGCGCAACAGATATTTTAAATTTTGTTCTTGACCCGGATTCTTCCACGGATAACTGGAAATTAGGCGCAATATTCCATTCAAACCCTGTTTTGGTCGGTCCGCCGCCTTTTCCTTATTCAAGCAATTCTTATCAGGCTTTTAAACAGGAATACGCAGTTACAAACCCAAGGAATGAGGTTCTTTATGTCGGCGCTAACGACGGTATGCTTCATGCTTTTAACGCCGGAAGCTGGAACACTTCTACTAATTCATATACATACGGAACGGGAGCCGAAGTTTTCGGCTATATTCCGCCAAATCTGCTTCCAAAAATAACTTCATGGTATGACAGTTCTATAGGCGTAGGAACAACGCTTAATTTTCCTGAATTTGTAGATTCAACTCCTGCCGCATCAGATGTATTCTTTAGCAATATATTTAACGGAACGGTAAATTCCGTTGATAATTCTAATTATCCGTTAAATCAGAGCGGTCTGCAAAATAGCTGGCATTCAGTTTTAATTGGCGGCGAAAGAAACGGAGGAACATATTATTATGCGCTTGGCATTACTAACCCATCAAGTTCGTCTTATCCAGATTCGTTATGGAATATCACAGACAGTTCAATGGGTAATACGTGGTCTAAACCAAATATTTCTTATGTATGTTTGCCTAACCCAGATTATGCGGCAAATAACGGACAATCCGGGGCATGCGGAAATAACCCCGCCCCTGCAAGTCCGCTATTGCCGCCGCAATATATAAAAACTTACGCTGCTTTTGTGGGCGGAGGATATTCATCAAATAATAGCTTAGGAAATGCTTTATATTCTTTATATGTTGAACCTAATCCCGTCAACACGGGAACATCGGCAAATCCTAATTACACTGACGAACAAATTTTATGGGAATTTAATTCGTCAAATGATGCTAATATGAAATACTCAATACCTTCGGCTGTCACACAGGTTTTAAGTCAAAATTTTAGAATGGAGGGGTTTTATGCCGGTGATTTAGGCGGTCAAATGTGGTCGGTAAATATCCCCGACGGATTACCTCCTTATAAAGCTTCAGGAACTTCAAACTGGGATGCATGCAGATTGTTTGACTCAAATGCTTCTGCGGCTAACCCGTTAAATATTTTCTTTTCACCTTCAACGGCTACGGATACTTTAGGAAATTTATGGGTTTTCTTCGGCACGGGAAACAGAGAAAACTTAAACGAGGTAATTACATCAAGAAATAATGAATTTATTGCAATAAATACAACCCCCTTAGGCGGTCCGTTAACTTGTCCGACAAGCGGTCCGATTAACGAATCAGATTTAGTCAATCAAACCGGAGTGAGCGGCTCGACGACTAATTTGACTGCCGTCAATTCGGCTGACGGATGGTATATAACTTTATCGCCCGGCGAAAAAGTAACGTCTACTCCCACTGTTTACGACGGCATAGTTTATTTTACGACATTTACGCCGTCATCGGTTCAAAGTGTCTGCGGTTACGGAACTTCTAATCTATATGCGGTAAGCTATCTTAACGGAGGCGGGACAATATTAGTATCAACTTCTGGGACTATTTCTATTATTAACAACGCTACGGCTTCAAGCGGAGCTGCGCAATCAACCGTTATAGGTTCGGGAGTTGCATCTGCTCCCGTTATTTCAAATAGCTCTTTAGTAGTAACAACTTCTACCGGTCAAGCTATAAATGTAAAAATACCTGCGTTGCCTTCAAAAGTAACGCCGACTTCATGGTTTCAAGAGCCTTAAAGTCTTAAAAAAATTAAAAATTATGTAAGTTAATAAGTTTACTAAATCGCTTGATAGTATGTTTAATAATTTAACTTTTAATTATGGAGGCGTTTAAGTTTTAATTTATAGATTTTTGCATATTTAACTTCTTAGATTTAACTTCTATAGATTTAAACTGACGAAGAATATTAAAATGTATATAAAATTTAATAATTTTATAATTATTTTATTTTTGTTTGCATTATCATTATCTGTATCGTTATCATTTAGCAGTATTAAAAACGCTTATGCCGACAACATATCTCAACTTAAAACTCCGCCGTCTGCCAATACATATTTTTACGCCGGCACCATTGTAAGCATAAACAGTTCATCTATAAAATTATACAATGGCGTTACATGCTTTATAAACAGTTCTACTTCCTGTCTTGCCGTTCAAAACGGTATGATGACGATGAATAATAATGCCGCAAATATGACAAAAACATCATGCTCTACTTTAAAAAAAGGAGAGACCGTGAGTATAACGGCATCTAAAAATGCGGGCGGTCAATTGATAGCCGTAAAAATAAAACCTGTTTTTTATTAAAATTATTTTAATTTTCTTCTAAATTTTTTATTGTTTCTAAAGCAATTTCATAAATAATAAATTTGTATATTTTAATAAATTTTTTGCGGCATTAATATATCTAAAATTAAGCGAATTAGAATAGTAAATTCAGGTGCGGCATTATTATTTCATAATTTCCGAAATTAATCATCGGTAGTAAAAAAATAAATTGACATATAATTAATTTAGTGCTATCTTGTATACAATTAGTAATTGAATTAATTAGTTAAATTAATTCAAAATTTAAAAGGATAAACTTAAAATTATGCAGACTATTAAGGTTTTACCTAAAGGACAAATTACTCTTCCTAAAAATGTCAGGGGAAGACTTGGCATAGATGTCGGAGACCCTCTTATACTTGAAGAAAAAAACAACGAGATAATTTTAAAAAAAACGAAAACTATATTGGATTATGAAGGTACATTGCCAAATCTTGGCATAAGCATAGATAAGATGATAGAACAGGCTATAGTTGAGACTGCAAATGATTATAAATAAAGCATTCGTCGATACAAGCGTTATATTACGAATATTAGTTAAAGACGATGACAATAAAAGAAAAAATTCAATCGCATTGATTAAAGAGTCAAAACATAACGGTTTGTCTTTATATATATTACCCATTGCTCTTATAGAAACGGTATTTGTTTTAGAAAAAGTTTATAAGCTTCCAAAAGAAACAATAAAAGAACTGGTAGAGGCTATTTTAAATACTCCAGAGTTTAAAATAGAATCGGAGGACATTTTTAGAAATGCTATTTCCGAATATGCGGGCAGCAATATTAAATTTGGCGATGCCCTGATGTCTTATTGGGGATTTGCTATGGGAATATCCGTCGTATACACTTACGACAATAAAGACTTTAAAAGAATAAAAGGGCTTGATGTCAGGAGTCCCTGAAATTATCTATTTTTAATTAAATTATAATAATTTAATAATAAAAATGCAAAACGTTAATGAATCAAAAAAAAATCAATTTAAAGCTGCTGTAAAAAATAAAGAAATTATTGAACTCCTTGATGAACTCATGGATAAATCTTTACGGCATTATAATAAAAGATTATTATCTATTGTAGTTTTTGGATCATACGCTTCTAATTTGTCAACTTGCGAATCAGACCTTGATGTCATAATAATTTTACAATCAACCAAAAAAAGCAATTACGAAAAATATAACGAATATTATCAAATAGAAAATCAACTAAACACATTAAAAGAAATTACAAAACATAGACCAAATTTTCATATTTCTCCTATTATAAAAAATTTTAATGAATTAAGACCCGAATTGCCGTATCTTTGGAGTGAACAATTTACTATTATTTATGATAAAAGTAACACATTTAAAGAATTTGCTTTAAAATTAAAAAAATTCAAGGATGATAATAAAATTGACTGCGTTAATAAATCAATGCCCTATTATAAAATGAACAATATAATAAATAAATTATAACCAAAACTATGCCAGTTATAAATTTACAATAAATTTATGGTAAATCTTGATTTAGCAAAAAGCTACTTCTTAAGATGCAAAATTAGATTTGAAGTATTGCCTAACTATCTTGACAAGGAAGATTATGCCGATGTCATCAGGGAATCTCAAGAAATTATTGAACTAATGCAAAAAGGTTTATTAATTTCAGTTGGCATACAACCTCCTAAATGGCATGATGTAACAAAAATAATATTAGAAAATGAACAATTGTTTACAAAAGATATAATTTTAAAAATTACTGAATTAAAAAATGATATTGTATGGCTAAGGGGGCAAAGGGAACTTTCTTTTTACGGAGATATGGATTTTATTCCTGAAGAATCATACATAAAAGAAGATGCGTTAAAAGCCATTAAATGCGTAGAGTCTATTATAAATTTAATAAAAAATTAGGTAATTATGCATAACAAGGAAGATTTAAATCTAATATTCCAAAAAGCGCGTGAAGAATATGCCAAGCTTTCGGCCGATTTGACTATAAAAAAGGTATTAAAGGACTTAGGAATTGAATATTTAAAAATTTATCTTTTTGGTTCAAGAGCAAAAGGGAGTTATAATATAGAAAGCGATTGGGATTATCTTATTATGCTAACGGCAAACCGCCCGTGTTTAATCCGATAGATTTTGTCAATGATGTTTTACTTAAAATAATAGAGGTGTGAAAATGCAAAATAATATTGCTATGCCTGATATTCAAGAAACAAAAAAGGAAATTTTAGAAGATATTATTAAAAATCTCGGCATTACGAAAGCAGGAATTTATTTAAGGGAAACCGCTTATCAAAAAGTAGATTATTTAGACACAAAAGACGAACTATTCAAAAATAAAAACGTAGACGAAATATACAATGAAATTCAACGTGGTAAAGTATAAAAGTCAAAGTAAAAGGGTCAAAATTGTTTCAATTCAACAAGCTTTTCAATAAGATTATGCTCCCAGTATTTTTTAATATGGGCTATTATTTCTTTAGCAGCAATATCTTCAGGATAATCTTTAAATATTAAATAATGTCTCTTATGCTCATTTCTCTTAATTATTTTACTTTATTTTTATTATAAAGTTAATTTATATTCTACGCATATTACATATGTTTGTCTATAACAGCTTATCCTTTTATTAACGCTTTTTTTTGAAAAAATATCAAATACTATTGCCTGCACCGTCAGAGAAAACAGAACCGTAATAAAAACATAAGTAATTATCGTGGACCTCATATATAAATTTAAAGGTAAAGATAATGCCATCGCAATCGGCAATGCCCCTCTTAAACCGCCGAAAACAAGAAATCTTTTATACTGTTTATTTAATTTTATGCTTTTTGAAAATATTTTAAACTTATTTTGAATTTTGTTTATCATAGGCGAAAACAAATATATCGCAATGAATCGCGATAATATTACAATTATTATAATAAATATAGAAATAATCCATAAATTTAAAATTTTAAACAAATTCATTTCTATTCCTATGATTAAAAATAAAATAGAATTTATTACAAAAGTCATATATTCAATAACAAAAGGGAAAACTTCTAATGCATGACTTGAGACTTTTTTCTTAAACCCGTAATTTGCAAGAACTATTCCGCCAAATATAATCGACATAATAAAAGATACATTTAAATAATATGCTATTATTAAAGATATATAAGCTAAAAGAAGAGATATCATAATTTCGGTTAAATAATCCGCTGTAATAGACAATATAAACGATACTAAATAACCGAGTAAAATACCGAGTATTGAACCTACTAACCCTTCATATAAAAAATGTAATGCTGAAGTTCCGATTATTTGAAAAATATATTTAAATATATTTAAAACATTCCCTTTTAAAAAAATTAATCCTGCGTTGTGCAAGTTTAAACCTAAAAAAACTTCGAATAAAACAAGGCTTATTCCGTCATTAAATAAACTTTCGCCTTCCAAAACTGTTTTAATACCTTCGCCAAGGCTATGTTCGCTATTATTGTCGCCATTATAACCGACCGCATAATTTTTATTAGTATCGGTATTATAATTATTATAATTTTGTTTTTTTTCGTTTATATTTTTATTTATATTATTATCTATATTTTTAATATACTCAACATCGTTATAATTATTGTCGTAATCATTATAACCTGATTTTTTTGCTATCTTATGTTTCAATAAAGCAAGTATTGAAATAGGATCGGTAGGGGTTATAATAGCGCCGAAAATTAAAGATTGTTTTAGCGGAAAATCTAAAATAAAATGAAATAAAACGCCTATAAAAATTGCGGAAAAAATAGTTCCGAATATAGATAATATACCTATAGGCAGAGCATTTGCTATTAAAGGACCGATTTTAATATTAACAGCCCCTTCAAAAATAATAATAGGAAGAAATACATAATATATTAAAGAAGGCGTTATCTTTAAATATGGAAAAATATGAAAGATACCTACAGCAAGACCTATTAAGACAAGCAATGAAGTATAAGGAATTTTCAAATAATTTGTTAAAATTCCTCCGATAGAGGCAATTGAAAGTAAAATTATTGCCGTAATTACTATATAGTGGCTTCCATGCATAATATTTTATTTTATAATAATAATTATTAACTATTTATTAAAATTATATCATAAAAACATATTGATTTAATTCGTCCCTGTTTCATCAACATTATAATTAGTAATAGCAATAGATATAACAAATGAAATCAATGCGATAATTCCATAAAATACAAAAGCATCGCTTAATTTAAAACTGCTGGCTATAAATCCGCCTATAGGCGCAGCTATAGAGCCGATGCCAAATCCTGCGAAAAAAAATATTCCGTAAGCGGTAGACCTGTAATATTCTTTGGCATTTCTGCTTATTAAAAGATTTGATATAGGATTTATAGAAAAATCAAATGCGGCAAAAAGCAGTATAGAAAAAAATAAAATTAAACCTCCCGTAAAACCTGAAATTAGAATGAATATTCCAGATATTAAAACTAAAACGGAAAATACTCTGTTTGGTTTATATCTTTTTGTAATATAAGTGCTTGAATATTGAAATAAGACTCCGACTAATAATGCTATCGTTACATAAAAACTGCCTGCCGCAACAGTTTGATTATGAAAAAATAAAAAATTTTTCAATTCTATACCAGTATAAGCAGGCAAAAATGAAAATACGCCTTGAAAAACAAAACCGTTTAAAAATTCAACTATAAAAATAAATACTATATTCCTGTGAAAAAAATCATTGAAAAAGCTTTTAATATTTGTAAGTAAGTTGGTATTCTTGCTTTCTAAATAATTTTCATAGTTATTACCGCTATTTAAATTTATCTTATTTATGTTTATATTATTGTTTGAATTATTGTTTCTATTTATATTATTGTTTCTATTTATATTATTTATAGTATCATTGCTATTTTTTATATTTTCTATTTTGTTTGACTCAATTTTTACAAAAAAAGAGTAAACAAATATAAATAAAAAAATCAAACCCAGCGCTAAATAAGGCGCATTATAACCAAAATAATAGCCTAAAAATCCTGCAAATGCTGCGCTTAATGCTACTCCCAATGTTCCTGCTATCCCGTGAATAGCAAAACCTCTTAATTTATCGGTTTTCACAAAAGACATAATGCTTAAACCGACAGGATGGTAAATACTCCCGATTAAACCCATTAATATAATAAACATAGCAAAGATATAAAAATTTCCGAGTAAAGCTGCTAAAAATGCGCTTAGCGACATTCCAATTAAATAAACCTTGAGCAGAAAATTTTTATTTACCTTATCTGCGATAAAACCGACGGGTAAAGACCCTGCTCCAAATAAAAACAGATATATCCCTGCAATAATGCCGAGAGTTGCAAAGCTCACATGAAATTTTTCCTTTAAAAGAATTAAAATTGCGGGGAATGTAAGTATCGCAACATGACAAAAAAAATGGGATAAGCTCAAGAGAGAAATTGTTTTTCGTTCATTTGCAGTCATTATTATGAATTGTTATGATTATTGTTTATATTATATAATATATAATTATTTGTTATACTTATTTTTTATTTGCTATTTGTTTTCTTAAACCACTCGTATGTTTTTTTAATACCTTCGCTAAAATTAGTTTTTGGCGTAAAACTCATCTCTTTTTCAATTTTTTCATAACTTAGACAGCTTGTTTTTTGTTCCCCGAGCTTGGCAGAACCATGGATTTCTTTAAATTTATTGTCAAAATTTTTGTTAATTTCTTTAACTAAATCATTTACGCTAATTTCCAATGATGTTCCGACATTATATATTCCAACTTTATCA
>DAHXMB010000010.1:0-7997 GCA_027365695.1 Candidatus Acididesulfobacter sp.
TTATATGTCATTAAAAATAATTAAAAAAATCTTAATTTTAAAGTTGATAAAGCAAATATAGTTAAAATTAAACTCACAATCCAGAGCCGTATTATTATTTTGGGTTCAGGCACTCCTCCTATTTCAAAATGATGGTGTATCGGCGCCATTTTAAATATTCTTTTTTTTCTTAACTTATAAGAACCCACCTGAAAAATAACGCTTAGCGCTTCAATTACAAAAATAAAACCTATAACCGTAAGAAGAATTTCTTCTCTTGTTACAATAGATATATACCCTAAAATAGCCCCTAACGATATAGAACCCGTATCTCCCATAAAAACGGAAGCGGGAAACGCGTTAAACCATAAAAAACCGATTGAAGCTCCCAGCAAAGCAGCGCAAAATACGACTATTTCTCCTATATTGTAAATAAACGGTATGGATAAATAATCGGCAAATTTAAAATTTGAACTTGCATAGGAAAATAAAAGATAGCCTGCGACGGCTATAGCAAATATTCCTATCGCAAGTCCGTCAAGTCCGTCCGTAAGGTTAACGGCATTGGATGAACCTATTATAACAAACATTGATAAAAGAATAAAAAAAGGACCTAAATCAAAATAGTAATTTTTAACAAATGGAATTACAATATAGCTTAATGATGGAACTTTAACATATAAAATTACTGAAATTACTAATGCAAATACAGTTTGCATTAAAATCTTATATTTACCTCTTAATCCTTTAGAGTTTTGCCCTTTTATTTTTAGATAATCGTATAAAAATCCGATAAAACCGTATGCTAAAAGAGTAATAATTGCCATATATATATAAAAATTGAATAAATTTGTAAATAAAATAACGGGTATTAATACGGAAAAAAATATTAAAAGCCCTCCCATAGTGGGAACATCTTTTTTCTCTGCTCTATGAGATTTCGGACCATCTTCTCTAATCATCTGCGAAATCTTAAATTTCTTAAGCATTTTTATAAATGTTTTCCCAAAAACTATGCTTAAGACAAGAGCAACTATTAAAGCATAAGAAGCTCTGAATGTTATGAATCTGAAAAAATTTTGATTTAATATAAAAATCATATATTTTTACCTTAAATTTATTTTATTTTTATTGCATATCCCAAAATTGCCGACAGGGATTGTTAAATATACCTCAATGCATCAATAAATACCGTATGACCGTCTCGCCATAAACGGCATGCGTTTATATGGCTTACAGCCTCGTGAACAGAAACGCCGTGCGTTTATATCTTCGGCAATTTTGGACACATATATCTAAATATCTAAATTTTTAACAGCAATTCCAGACTAATCAAAATTAATAAAATTTTCCATTTGCATTCCTCTTGAACCTTTAAATAAAATCACGCTGTTGCTTTTATCAATAGCCGATAATTTTTCCTGAAAATTTTTTTTGTCATCAAATAAAATTATTTTATCGGAATTAAATCCATTCTGAATTAACCCGTCAATTAAAAATCTACCGAAATTGCCTGTATAAAAAACATAATCTGCAATTTTTGCTGCTTCTTTTCCAGCCTTAAAATGTTCCATTTCAGCTTCTTCTCCAAGCTCAAGCATATCTCCAAGAACAAGGATCTTTTTTTTATCAGGGTAAGACTCGCTTATTGTATTAAATGCTGCCTTTAAAGAATCGGGGTTTGAATTATACGAGTCATTTATTATGATTGAACCGTCAGAGTTTTTCGCAATTACCTCCATTCTGCCTTTCGGCAATTTAAAAGATTCTATTGATTTTATTCCTGACGGCAAATCAACTCCGCATATATTAGCCGCCAAAATAGCGCACATAAAATCATAAGCAAAATGTAACCCGTTTGATTTCAATTTTACTTTATATGTTTTTTCTTTATAAGTCATTTCAAAATACATATAGCCATTTTCGTCTGCATTAAATTCAACATTTTTATATATCAAGTCGGCATTTTTTGCGCCGAAAGAAATAAAATTTATTTTATCGTCTGTTTTATATTTGCCCAAAAGAAGCGCGTCGTCTGCATTTATTATAATATATGAATCCAAAGGCATACTGGATACCATAGAATATTTTTCTTCCAGAACTCCTTCAAGGTTTTTAAATTCTTCCAGATGTGATTTTCCTATATTGATTATTGCCCCTATATCAGGATTAATTATATTAGAAAGTTTTTCTATTTCGCCTTTTTTATTTGTACCTATTTCAAGAACTAAAAATTTATAGCCGTTGTTTAATTCAAAAATAGTATTTGGAATACCTACTTGATTATTGTAATTATATTTATTTTTCAATACATAATTTTCTCCGAAATATTCGCTTAAAATTTTATATAGCATTTCTTTTACTGTTGTTTTTCCCGATGAACCTGTTATAGCAATTTTATTTTGCAAATTAAATAAACTCAAATATTTTTTTGCTAACAAACCATAAGCTGCAAGCGTATTTTCAACTGCTATTAATGTTTTATCGGAATATTCGGAAATATCGTTCTTTTCTAAAAAATCCCAGGAAACAATTGCACATGGGCAACCGTTTTGAAATATTTTTCTAACAAAATCTTCACCGTTAAACTTTTTACCTTTTAAAGCAAAAAAAAATAGAGTTTTCTGAAAAAGACTGCCTCGAGTCAATAAATACTTCGTTGAAAACAAGATGCTCCCCTATTATAACGGCTTGTCCGACGATAGAATTTAAAACATCGTCTAAATTTAAGTTAAATTCCAATTTCATATTATTTAATTTTATTTATATTTAACTTTAATTAATTTAATATTATTATTTCATTATTTTATGATTAATTTTAAACCTCTTTTTATGTATCTTTTATCTATCTTTTTATTATCTAATCGTATTCCTGTATTTTCTGGTCTATTATTGTATTTTACTCTATTTTTTTTCAATAATTAATTATAAGTATTATTATAAGTATCGTAAAATTTTAAGACTTCTTCCTTGTCGCTGAAATGGGTTTTATTTTCACCTATTATCATATAATCTTCATGTCCTTTGCCTGATATCAGCACCGTGTCTTTTTCGGAACATGCCGCAAATAAAGCAGTTTTTATAGCCTTTTCTCTGTCGGGTATTATAGTGTATATATGTCTATTTTTAATGTCTTTAATCTTCATTATTTCATTTTTTAATAAATTGATATCTTTGATACTGCCGTCGCAAGATATATAAGAAACATTTTCTTCTTTTATTCCGCTTTCTATTTCTTCTATAATTGACAATGGATTTTCATTTCTGGGATTATCGGAAGTAATAATCGTAATATCTGCTAATTTTCCAGCATGCTTACCCATCATAGGGCGTTTGCCTTTATCTCTATCGCCGCCGCATCCGAATACGCATATCAATTTATCTGAAGTTATATCTCTTAATGCCGATAACACTCTATTTAACGCATCGTCGGTATGAGCATAATCAACGCAGACTAAAGGCAGTTTAATATTCTTCTTATTATTATTGTCTTTATTATTATTGTTTATTTTAATTTTTTCTACTCTTCCGGGCACGCTTAATAAAGCCGAGATGCCTTTAGCAATATTTTCGTTATCAGCCGATAGGCAAAATGCCGAAGCTGCAGCGGCTAAAATATTATAAACGTTATAATTTCCCATTAAATTTGATTTAATTATAATAAATTTTTCGCCGTCAAATTTTATATTATTATTATTTATACTATTATTATAATTATCATAGCTGCAATTGATTGAATTATTGTTTATTGCGCTATCATATGCGCTATTACTACCGCGGACATTTATTTCTTTATAATTTAATTTATTTATCAAATTATTATAATACAGTTTAAACTCAAGTCCTTGAGTATTCGATTTTATATCTTTTGCAAAAATGTCAGCTCTTTCGGTTATTCCATAAGTTATTATTCTAAAATTATTTAAACTTTCAAGTTCGCTTAATTCTTTAATCAATCTCATACCATATTCATCGTCGTTATTTATTACGGCATATTTTTTATTTTTTAAGCTCTTAGATAAAACTTCGGTAAATAAAAGTTTTTTTGCCTGAAAATAAGATTCCATATCTTTATGATAATCTAAATGGTCTCGCGTTAGATTGGTAAATACCGCGACATCAAAATCAATTCCGTAAACACGCTTTTGAACAAGACTGTGAGAAGATACCTCCATAACACATGATTTAAGATTATTTAAAACCATAGTATTTAGCATATCATTAAGCATATAGGAATCAGGGGTCGTGTTGATTGAAGGAATATCGTCATTATTCTTATTCTTATCATCATTAATTTTTACGCTATTAAGGTCAAAAGTTTTAATAGTATTGTCTGTTATTTTATAATCTATAGTGCCTATTAAACCTGATGAAATACCTTCCGTGTTAAAAATTGAATTAATTATATAAGAAGTCGTAGTTTTGCCGTTTGTTCCTGTAATGCCTATCATATTTAATTTCATTGAGGGTCTGTTAAAAAAATTTCTTGAGATGATTGCATAAGCTTTTAACGCGTCGTCAACTATAATTATTGAAATATTGCCTTTAATATTATTTTTATTGTTTCTTATATACGATTTAGAAAAGCTGCTCGAAGGCTCGTCTGTAAGAATGCAAACAGCTCCCTTTTCTACCGCATCGTATATATATTTATTTGAATCTATATTATTTCCTTTCCTTGCGGCAAAAAGATATCCTTTAGAAATTTTTCGCGAATCATTAGATATGCCGTCTATCTCTATATCTTTATTCCCCGTAAAAGATATAATTTTAAAATCGTCCGTATTTTCAATGTCTTGTATTAAATCGTTTAGTTTCATATAGTCATTATTCTAATTTTATTTACATTATTAAATTATTAATAACAAATTTTTTATCGATATATGAATAATTTAAACTAAACATTGCAAAAACAATTATAAATAAATAATCTAATCTAATCTAATCTAATCTAATCTAATAATTTTATCGTGCATTAGATATTAATTTGTAAGTTTATTTTATTTATTCGTCAAATTATTATTTAAATTATAACTTAAATAATAATTTAAAGTAATGGTTTAAACTTCAGTAAAATAGCCTGATTCTTTTTGATTTTAGTACCGGGTTTTATATTTTGGTAATATAAAAAACCTGTCCCTTTTATTGTTATATTTTTATTATGCCCTTTAATATTTTTTATGGCAGAAATTATTGTATCCCCGTGTAAATCAGGCATTATATCAACGTTACTAATTTTTTTATTATTTTTATTAATATTATTCTTCTTATTAATATTGTTCTTAATACCGTTGACGGCATTTTGCAAATTATTTAACGTCATTATATGAATCTGCTTTTTATATGCTTTTTGACCCGGAAAAATATTTAAAATATTTAATGCTCTTTTAAAAACTTCTCTCACGACAGGCGCGCTGACTGCTCCTCCATAATAACTTATTTTTAACGGTTTTTCTTGAACGACAAGCATTGCAAGCTTTGGGTGTTTGTATGGAACAAACGCCATAAACGAAGCAGTATATAAATTTTTATAATATTTTCCTGTTTTAGGGTCAGTAATCTGCCCCGTCCCTGTTTTACCTGAAACTTTATAATCTATTAACTTACAATACTGCCCCGTTCCGCCTTTTACGACAAGACGCATCATATATTTCATCTCTCTATCTGTTTTCAAATTGATAACTCGCCTTATTACTTTCGGTTTGGATATAAACAACGCTCTTCCGTATGGATTTACAATCTTTTTAATTATATAAGGTTTCATTAAAAATCCGCCGTTCGCTATTGCGGAAAGCGCGGTTATTTCTTGAAGTCCAGTTATAGCCGCTCCCTGTCCGAATGCCTCTTCGCACGGTCCGACCTGCGACCATCTACTGACAGGTCTATCTATCCCCGACGATTCTCCGAGCAGTCCGGCGTGAGGCTTGACTAAAAATCCCCATCTGTTAAGCCAGTACCATAGTCTTTGCTTCCCCATTTTCATTCCAACCTGACAGGCGCACACATTGCATGAATACTCAATTAACTGATTTATATTCATATGCCCGAACGATGTTCCTACATCATGAACGGTTATGCCGTCGAGATAATAAGCGCCGTGATGTCCGTTTACAATGGTATCAGGTTTTATAACTCCATCCTGCATAGCGCCCGATATTATAAAAGGTTTCATCGTAGAACCCGGTTCAAAATCATCCGTCACTGCTCTGTTTCTCCAGTAACGGGGTTTGTATGTCCAGTAGTAATTTGGGTTAAAAGCCGGATAATCAGCCATTGCAAGAATAGCTCCCGTATCAGGATTCATAATAATTGCAAAAGCTCCGCGCGAATCAGCCGCCTTAGCTTCTTTGTCAAGGTAATGCTCTGTTATATACTGTAATTTTTTGTTTATCGTTAAATATATATTGTCGCCGTGGGTTTCTTTTTCCAATCCGAATCCTCTTATAAAAATATCCTGCCCAAGACCGTCATGTATAATTTTTAAAGCTTTTTTATTGCCCTTAAGGATTTTATTGTATTTATATTCTATGCCCGATAAGCCGTTATCGTTTATTCCCACAAATCCTAAAACATGGGCAAGAATATCACCGTCGGGATAATATCTCACAGGCTGCTTTACAATGCTTATTCCGTCAATACCTAAATTTTCAATTTTATCTGCTGTTTTATTTGACACTTTTCTTTTCAACCATGTAAATTGTAAATTTAAATTTAGTTTACTGATAACCTTTTCAAGTTTAATATTTAATAATTGCGATAATTCCTTTCCTGCTTTATATTTATGCTTTATCATTAAAGGATCTGCCGCAATGCCGTCAACATCTATGCTCGTTGCCAGCAACCCTCCATTAGCAGAATATATATTGCCTCTCTTTGGAGTAAAATAAATTATTGTATGAAACTGCGCATCTGCCATTTTCCTTAACGACGGTGCATCTATCACCTGTAAATAAAAAGCTTTAATTAATAACATCCCTCCAAAAATAAAAATTAGGGAAAACACTATTAATATTCGGACTTTCATCGTCGTTTTCCATATCTTATTCATGAATCATTACGACTTCGCCTTCTTTCGGATATATAAAACCTAATTTTTTCGCTATTTTATAAATGCGCGAAGGAGAAGCCAGCGAAGCTTTTACTATTAATAATTTTTTATTTTTATGTACCAATTTAGCCTTAATTGTCTCAAGCTTGCTTATCTCGTATCCTAATTTCATACTTTCCATATTTGTCCAAACATAAAATATTCCTGTTAATGAAATTATAAAAATCATAATAATCAAATACGGTTTTATTTTTGACATTTTTAAAGATATTTTAAAGATATCTGATTTATTTATCCCAAAATTGCCGCTCTCAATTTTGCGCTTCGAGACCTTGGATTATTTTTAATCTCCTCATATAAAGGAGTTAAGGGTTTTTTTGTTATTATATTAAAATCTTTATTATTTTTAAAAAAATTTTTAACCAATCTGTCTTCGCCGGAATGAAAAGCTATAATACATACTACGGCTCCCTGATTTAAAACATTTTTTAATTTATTTAAAAATTGCATCAATGATTCATATTCATGATTCACCGTAATTCTTAAAGCTAAAAAAGTTCTGGTTGCAGGGTCTATTTTATTTCTGCCGTTTTGTCTGAAGCCTATAGTATTTTTAATTAACTTAGACAATTCCATAGGAGTTTCTATTAACTTTTTTTTTCTATATTCAATTATTTTTTTTGCAATTTTTCTTGAAAATCTTTCGTCTCCGTAATTCCATAAAATATTTGAAATTTCTTCTTCCTTATAATAATTTATAATGTCAAAAGCTGTTATTTCGCCGTTAATATCTATTCTCATATCTAAATATCCTCCATCTTTAAAACTAAAACCTCTTTCGCTTTCAAGCTGAATAGAACTTATTCCTAAATCTAACACGATACCGTCGGCTTTTTCAAAACCTGCATCATGAATAACTAAATCAATATTACTGAAATTAGAATGAAATATTTTAAATCTTTTTTTATCA
>DAHXMB010000016.1:0-11800 GCA_027365695.1 Candidatus Acididesulfobacter sp.
TTTACAGGCGGGATTAATTCAAATATTTGAATTAACGTTCGAATTAGCATGGAAAACATTAAAAGATTATCTTGAAAATGAAGGTTTTGATGTACCTACGCCGAAAAAAACATTGAGGCAGGCGTATCAATCAGGTATTATTGAAGACGGCGAGTTATGGATTAAAGCATTGGATGATAGGAATAAAACATCACATCTTTATAATGAACTATTTGCTAAAAAAGTGGCAGAAAATATAGTTGAAAATTATTTTCCTTTAATCGAAAGGTTGTTCAAGAAACTTAATTATGAATTATAATAGAATAATATGAATAATTTTGGTCTTTCCGATGAGAATTTAAAACAAATAATAAAAACATTAAAGCAATTTGATGAAATTAAAGAAGCAATTATTTTCGGTTCTCGGGCTGCGAATAAACACAAACCCGGTTCGGATATTGATATAGCATTAAAGGGCGATATCGATTCAAATTTAATGTACAAATTAAATTCTATATTCGAAGAGTCTTCTTTACCTTATTTTTTTGATATTATTGATTACAACAATATTAACAATCCTGATTTAAAGTTCCATATAGAGAATTACGGCAAGACATTATTTAAAATTGTAAAAAATGGGGTCAGCTATCATTTAATTAAAAAAAATGTTTTTATATTTAATGAAATTAATTAATTGCCGGCATCGAATTGGAAATAAAGCAAGTTTATATTTTAATTAACTGATTATTTAACTAACTAACGGTAGTTTGTTTTATGAAGATTATAGAATATAACGATTTAAACATTTCTGGGGTAAGAAAAAATTACGATAAAATTTTAAGTTTTATTCAAAACGATAATTTTAAACAGGTAAGCGTTAAAAAATTATCTAATTATGGATTATACAGGGCTAAACTTGACGACTCAAACCGCATCTTATTTAAAATAATGAAGTATAACGGCGAAAAATATGCCCTTATACTTGAGGTTATTCATAACCATGCCTATGAAAAATCAAAATTTCTTCACGGAGCGAAAATCGATGAGTTAAAAAATTTAGAGGTTGACGACACCAAACAGTTCGAAATCGGAGATGACGTTCCCGAACTTTTATATGTAAATCCGGCGGAAAGAAGATTCCATTTTCTCGATAAAATATTTTCTTTCGACGATGTGCAGTTTGATGCTTACAGGTCTCAGCCGCCGCTTATAATAATAGGCCCTGCAGGAAGCGGGAAAACCGCGCTTATGCTCGAAAAAATGAAACTTTTTCACGGGGACGGTCTTTATGTTACTCTTTCGCAATATCTTGTCGAAAATTCCAGAAATATCTATTATAGCAATAACTATATAAATGAAAATCAGAATATATCATTTTTATCTTTTAAGGAGTACCTTCAAACGGTAAAAATTCCTGAAGAAAAAGAAATAGATTATAAAATTTTTTCTCAATGGTTTTACAAAATACCCCGACATAATAGGGTTACCGACGGTCATCAATTATATGAAGAATTTCGGGGTGTAATCTCAGGTTTTTCAATAAATACGCCTTATCTGCACAGAGAAGAATATCTAAATATAGGAATCCGTCAGTCAATTTTTCTGCATAACGAAAGAGAACTTGTATATGACCTTTTCGAAAAATATCTTTTAATGCTTAAAAATAATGCCTTGTACGATCCGAATATTCTTGCTCATAGTTATCTTGATAAAATAAGCAAAATATACGATTTTATCGTTGTAGACGAGGTTCAGGATATTACGAACGTTCAGCTTAAATGTGTTTTTAACGGCATTAAAAATGAATCTAAATCCAACTTTATACTCAGCGGCGACTCCAATCAGGTCGTCCATCCAAACTTTTTTTCCTGGGGCAATCTCAAAACCATGTTATACAATAATATGACGTTTGATATTAAAAAGGTTACTAAAATACTGCAATCTAATTTTAGAAACGCTAAGTCTATAACAAATATTTCGAATGCCCTTTTAAAAATTAAACAAAAAAGATTCGGCTCTATAGATAAAGAAAGCACGTATTTGATGAAAAGCATATCTAGGGAATCGGGAGAAATATTATTTTTAAAGGATACCGATAAGGTAAAAAACGAACTTAATAAAAAAGTTAGCAAATCTACGAAATTTGCCGTTATAGTAATGAGGGACGATGAAAAACAGCAGGCCCGTAAATATTTTAATACTCCTCTTATTTTTAGCATATTTGAAATAAAAGGGCTTGAATACGACAATATTATACTGTTAAACTTTATTTCATCAGAAAAAAAGAATTTCGAAAGCATTATAAGCGGCATAACCGAAGATGATTTAAAAAATGATATTGAATATATGAGGTCTTCAAATAAGAAAGACAAATCCCTCGAAGAATACAAATTTTTTATTAATGCTCTTTATGTTGCGTTTACACGCTCCGTTAAAAAACTTTTCATAATAGAAAACGATATAAAAAATCCTATTTTTAATCTGCTCGGTTTAAGTAACGCCATAGAACATATAGCGATTGAATCCGAACAATCGTCAAATAAAGAATGGCTCATCGAGGCAATGAAACTTGAGACACAGGGGAAGCAAGAACAGGCTGATGAGATAAGGAAAAAGATTCTTAAACAACAACAGGTACCGTGGGAGATTAATACTTCCGATAAAGTTATTCAACTTATTAATAAAATTAAAACAGCAAAAGATAATCCTGTAAAACCTAGAAAAACTGTCTTTGATTATGCCCTCTTATACGATATGCCAAAAATTATCAAGTTTCTGAGTCTTTATAATTTCGATAAGGCAAAACAGATTTACTTTACTAAGAAGCAAGCGCAAACTCAATCCCATACGCAGGGTCAATATCAGCATCAGAACATACAATTAGATTTCAATGTTAATCTTTACGAACAACAGAAAAGAAATTTAAATATTTTGTATTCCCAAAAGATTCAGACGACAAATATACTTAAAATTATTGAGATTTACGGCATTAATTACAGAGACGAATTTAATATGACTCCTTTAATGGCGGCAGTTAAAACCGGTAATTTAAATTTGATTAAAGAATTGACCAATGCCCGAGCAGATAAAGAATTAACGGACGGAAAAGGTTTCAATGCGTGGCAGATAGCATTAGACAACGCAATATTTTACAAAGATTACGCCGATAAGATCTTTCCTATAGTTGACGATATGCTTTCTCCCGCTTCTATTAGTTTAAAAATAAACGGCAGTTTAGTCAAAATTGATCGAAAACAAGGGGAGTTTTTGATATTACAGATTTTATACGTGTTGCTTTCAAATAAATTCAGCAGGTATGAGTTAGAAGAAACTTATGTTTCCGCAAATGAAATTTATTATACGATTTCTCACTTTAATTCAGAAGTTATAGCAGATTACAGAAAGAAAAATTCATATATATCCTCAATGTTCAGCAATCACGAGCTTATGAGTAATTACCAATACTCTAAAAGACTTTTTAAGAGAATGAAAAGAGGATATTATGTCATCAACCAATCTATTGAGATACTACAAAAGCAGGAATGGATAAACATTTATAAACCTTCGGCATTTGACTTTATAGACGAGATTGATTCGGAAGAAAAAAATAACCATGAAAAAGCAATTAATGTTTTGAAATACAAGAGTTAAATTTAACTTTATTTTTATATTTTGTTTTTGTATTTTTCACTTTAATATTTTTATGGCATCTTTTAATGAAATAAGGGATTCTTCTGCCTTTTTCATATCTTTCAGTTTTATTTTATTTTCTTTCAGCTCATCTGCGCCTATTACAATTGTATAAGGAATCTTTTTACTGTTGGCATATTTTAACTGTTTAGATATATTTAATTTTTCATTTAGATTTATTTCACATGTTATATTATTTATCCTTAATAATTTGGCAATATTAAAAGAATAATCTATTAATTTTTCATTTGAATCAAGATACGCGATAAATACCGTTATAGGGGAAGGCAAATTATTAATATAATCAGGATTTTTTTCTTGAATTATATCTATAATTCTGTCAACGCCGAAAGACAATCCGCAGGCTCCCTCCGGACGCGCTCCGTACAATTCTATTAAATTATCGTATCTTCCCCCCGCAGCAAAACTGCCTATATTCACATCTAAAGATTTTATTTCAAATATCGGTCCGGTATAATAGCCTAGCCCTCTCACAAGC
Source organism: Candidatus Acididesulfobacter sp. (assembly GCA_027365695.1). Lineage (GTDB taxonomy): Bacteria > SZUA-79 > SZUA-79 > Acidulodesulfobacterales > Acidulodesulfobacteraceae > Acididesulfobacter. The sequence continues at coordinate 4,169 of DAHXMB010000016.1, forward strand.
AGCGGGTCAAACCGCAAATATTTATCTAAATTAAATTTGCTTGAATTTTCAAAAATAGAAACAAGCTCATTTATTCCTTCTAAAGCCTTGCCGCTATTTTTTAGTTTATTTTTTAGAGATTCTAAAAATAATATATTTGAACTTTCAAATTCAGTATTTACATTATTGTTTGCATTATTTACATTATTATTTCTGTCATTGTTGATATTTATACTGTGATTATTATAATTTACTAAATCAATAAAAGATTTATAGTTTTCTTCGGTTAAATCATTGTCTATAAATTCTTTTATTACTTTATCTTCTCCTATTTTAGACAATTTATCTAAAATTCTCAATGCCGTTTCTTTTTTATTAACAGGTATTCCTGAAGCTTCTATAATCCCGTCTAATATTTTTCTATTATTTAAATGTATTTCATAATTGTTAAATCCTAATTTTTCAAGCGTAAAAACAGCTAAATCAATTAATTCAAGCTCTGCAAGCATAGAATAAACGCCTATAATATCAACATCAGCCTGATAAAACTCCCTATATCTGCCGTTTTGGGTATTCTCATACCTGTATACTTTTCCTATGACATATCTTTTGAAAGGTTTTGTAAGTTTTGCATTATTTGAAGCGTAATATCTGCCGAGAGGAGAAGTAAACTCAAATCTTAGACCTAATTTTCTATCTGCTTTATCATGAAAAGTATAAATTTCTTTTTCAATTTCTTCGCCGCATTTTCTTGAAAGAAGCTCAAAATACTCAAAAACAGGCGAATCAATTTCGCTAAACCCGTATAATACAAAACATTGCCTGATTGTCTCCATAACATTTCTTCTTAAAATCATTGCATCGGGAAGAAAATCACGGGTTCCTTTGGGAGGCTGTATCTGCTGAATATTTTTCAACTTATCGGTCATTTTATTGGTTTACCGGTTTATTTGCAATATAATTAATAATTATAATTATTAATTTTTGGAAATGATTAAAATATTAATATAAATTATAAAATTAGAAATATTTAACTGATTTAAGCAATAATATAAATAAAATAGTATAATTATGCAATATTTTATCTTGAAACGGCAAATTTATATATGTTAAAAAAAGACTGCGGATCCAGACTTGCTCCACCGACCAATACACCGTCAATATGCTCTTTTTCCATTAAAACATTAATATTTTTTTCGGTAACGCTTCCTCCGTAAATTACGGAAAAATTTTTAATAGAATAATTCTTATTCAAATGTTTATATATAAATTCATGCATTTTTTCGCCGTCTTCAGGTTCTATTGATGCACCTGTCCCTATTGCCCATATAGGCTCATAAGCAACTATTAGTTCATCAATTTTTATACTTTTATTTTTATCCGTTAATTTATTATTTATGTCTTGCATATTGGAGGTTAAATTATTTTTAGAATAATTTAAGGCTTTATCTAATTGCTCCGCAACAAAATCAAAAGCTTTTCCGCTTTTTCTGATACCTAAGTTTTCACCGACGCATAATATAGGTATTAAACTTAAGTCTTTTTTTTTACTATAATTAAAAACAGCGGAAATTTTTTTAGCTATCAAATCATCGGATTCATTTAATATCCATCTTCTTTCAGAATGACCTATTATAGCATATGAGCAGTTGAACGCCTTAATCATTTCTATTGATATTTCTCCGGTATAAGCTCCCGCTGATTCAAAATATATATTTTGCGAAGCAAGTTTGACAAGACGTCTAAATTCAAAATTTTCTTCAATCAAATTATATGATTCATTAAGCGCCGTGAAAGGAGGCGCAAATATAATTTCTGCATCGGTTTTATTATTTATATTTATATTAAATTCTTTTAATTTTTTAAAAAATGAGTTTAAATATTCACGCACTTCAATATGCGTTTTATTCATTTTAAAATTAGAAGCTATTATTTTTTTCTTATCAGTCATATTCTTAATTATTATATCTAATTTATTTAATGCATAAAATCATTAAATTGTTTCTTTTATTTTAAATCCATTAATACATCATAGCATCTGCCGCAAATATCATTATAATCGTTATATGTTCCGACACTTTCGCTAAACGTCCAGCATCTTGCGCATTTTTGTCCCGGAGCAAGTTTCACGATAGCTTCCGAAATAATTTCGCTATTGCCTTCTTTAGTGTCTAATTTTTCAATCTGCAAAGCCGATACGATAAATATTTCTTTTAATTCGCTTATTTTAAATTCAGACAATAGCTTATAATCTTCTTCTGCAGCTCTTATTATAACTAAAGCTTCAAGCGAACTGCCTATTACTTTTTCGGTTCTTGCTTTTTCTAAAGAAGATAAAATAATATTTCTTATTTCCGTTAATTTTTCAAATCTCTCGGCAAGTTCAAAATCAATAAAGTTTTCATCTATTTCGTCAAAATATTCAAATGCAAGTTCTTTTTCTTTATTTTTTTTATTAAAATAACTCCATGCTTCTTTAGAAGTGAACGGTAAAATCGGCCCTAAATATTTAATTAAAATATTTAAGCCGTAATGCAGCACTGTTTGAATAGACCTTCTCTTAAATGAATTTTTTGCTTCAACATACAAAGAATCTTTAGATACATCCAAATAAAAAGATGAAAAACTCGTGACAAATTTATATATATTTTGATATACAAGGTGAAAATCATAACTTGAATAATGCCTCGATAAGTTTTGGGCAAGCAAAGATATATTATGGATTTCATATTTGTCTATATCATTTAAATCTTCAAATTTAACGGCATTGACAGTCTCATTAAAATCAAACAGATTGCCGAGCATAAATCTTATTGTATTTCTAATTTTTCTATAGCCTTCGGAAAGACGGGATAAAATTTCATTAGAAATTCTCATATCATTTTTATAATCTTCGGAAGCAGCCCAAAGTCTTAAAATATCCGCTCCGTATTTATTTATAATTTCATCTGGAGCAATAACATTACCGAGAGATTTGGACATTTTTCTTCCGGAGCTGTCCACGACAAATCCATGCGTTAAAACGGACTTGTAAGGAGTTCCGTCCTGCGAGCCTATTGCAATTAAAAGGCTTGAATGAAACCAGCCTCTGTGCTGGTCTGAGCCTTCAAGATATAAATCGGCGGGAAAGCCTATTGCTTTCATATCTTCATCATTTTTTAAAACACAAAAATAACTTACTCCGCTGTCAAACCAGACATCTAAAATATCGCTTTCTTTTTCAAATTCTTCACTGCCGCATTTGCTGCATTTTATATGCTTTTTTATTTTTGTTTCGTTTAAAAAATAATCGGCGTCTTTTTCAAACCAGATATCGGCGCCGTATTTTTCAAACTCATCGGCTATTTTCATAGTAATATCGTAATCAATTAGCGGTTCGCCGCAGGATTTGCAATAAAAAGCCGTTATCGGAACGCCCCACGACCTTTGTCTTGAAACACACCAGTCGGGTCTGACCTCAAGCATTCCGGATATTCTATCTAATCCCCACTTCGGTATCCATTTGACGTTTTCTTTAACTGCCTTTAATGCATATTCCCGCAGGTTATTTATTGACATAGAAATAAACCATTGTTTTGTAGAACGCAAAATAAGAGGCTTTTTGCATCTCCAGCAATGCGGGTAAGAATGTTCAATTTTTTCTTCAAGAACCAATGCGCCTATTTCTTTTAATTTTTCTATAACATAAATATTAGAATCAAATACGCGCATCCCTGCAAAAAAATCTACATCGTTTAAAAATATACCTTCATTGTTGACAGGCGCATAAGCAGGCAAATTATATTTTAATCCAACGGCATAATCTTCATCGCCATGTCCGGGAGCCGTATGAACCAAACCTGTTCCCGTATCTTTTTTTACATGCTGTCCTAAAATTAGTATTGAATCTCTATTAATAAAAGGGTGCATTGCAAGTTTGCTTTCTAATTTTTTTCCGTTAACCTCGTCTAATATTTTAAATTCATCGTCTTTAAACCCAAATTTTTTTAACGTTTCTTCGGCAAGGCTTTCTTCTAATATGTATATTTCTTTTTCTTTATTTTTATTTACTTCAACAAAAACATAATTAAAATCAGGATTCAAAGATATTGCGAGATTAGCGGGCAACGTCCATGGAGTAGTTGTCCAGATGACGGCGAAAACATTTTTACCTTCAGGTAAATCGGCAATATCATTAAGTTTAGATTTTATTTTAAATTTTACGTAAATGGAAGGCGATGTTTTTTCCGCATATTCAACTTCTGCTTCTGCAAGAGCAGTTTTGCAAGAGCTGCACCAGTATATAGGTTTATTTGCTCTGTAAAGTCCGCCATTTTTAATAAAGTCCGCCATTTTCCTAACCGTGTCGGCTTCATAAGAATAATTCATCGTTAGATAAGGGTTATCATATCTACCGATACTGCCTAATCTTTTAAATTCAGCTTTCTGAATTTCGACAAATTCAGCTGCATATTTTCTGCAAAGCTTTCTCTTCTCAACCTGAGATATAGAATCTTTATTTTTCAAACTTTTATCCACATTATGCTCTATAGGAAGACCGTGGCAATCCCAACCGGGTATATAAGGAGCATAATAACCCTGCATAAATTTAAATCTTATTATAATATCTTTTAAAATTTTATTAAGAGCGGTGCCAAGATGAATGTGTCCGTTAGCATAAGGAGGACCATCATGAAGAATAAAAGTCTTAAAATTTTTTTCCTTTGCTTTTGTCGTCATTTTTTCATATAAAGCTATTTCATCCCACTCTTTCAAAAATTTTTCTTCGGTGGATTTTAGATTAGCCTTCATCGGAAAATCGGTTGACGGCAAATTAAGTGTATTTTTATAATCCATAAATAGAGCCCCTTTTCCTTTCTATTGTTGTATTATTTATTTTATTATTATACCGTTTAATTATATTATTTATTGCTATATCGCTCTTGCTCAGCGATATAAAATTTATAATCGGCATCAATATTAATTATGAACAAAATGTATTAAAGGTGAAGAATATAATTGCCGTCAAAATCAGCGTCTATAATCATTTAAATAATATCCTACAAGTTCTACCGCTGGATTAAAGACCGATTCAGGCTTTACTTACATTTTATCATATATTTTACTTTGATCTAATTTACCGCTTCTGCATTAACACAGTTTTTTAAACTTTTACTATCAATATAGTTTTTAATATTTTCTATGCCGATTCCGGCTATATCGTGGATTGAGGATTCGGTAGCTCCGCCGATATGAGGAGTCGCTATAACATTAAAATGAAATATTTCATCTTTTATATGCGCAGGCTCTTCCCATAAAACATCAAGCCCTGCTCCTTTAACCTTTCCGCTTTTTAATGCCTGTATAAGAGAGTATTTTTCAATAAGTCCCGCCCTTCCGACATTTATAACATAGCTTCCGTTTTTCAACAAGTTTATTGTTTCGCCGTTTAAAATATTTTGCGTAGTTTCATTTAAAGGCAATGCCAAAACAATAAAATCTAATTTCGGCAATATAATTTTAAAATCATCAGCAAATGTCCCTGTAAACTCTATACCTAATTTTTTTGCGTAATCTTTTTCAGGTTTTGTGTGTTTAATACCGTAAATAATTGTATTAAAAGGCTTTAGCAGTCTTATTAGCTCAAGACCTATTCCTCCCATGCCGATAATGCCGAATTTTTTGCCTGCCAGGCTGATACCCATAGGCTCATTAGCAATGCCGTGATTAATAGAATTTATACATCCGTTATAATCTCTTGCAAGAGCCAATGCATAAAACATTGACAGTTCAGCTACAGACGTTGCATTGGCGGTTCCTTTTGTCTGAACATTAAAAACAGGTATTTTATTGTTTGAAGCTTCTTCTAAGTCAACGTTTTCAACACCGATGCCAAATTGCTGAATAGCTTTAATATTTTTCAACGATAATACATTATGTCCAATTTCTATCCCTGCATTTACAACCATATAAATATCGTCATTTATGTATAAAGAATAATTATTTAAAAAATTTTCAACATTTATATAATGAACAATGCCAAAATTATTTAAATCGGCATACTCTTTTAAAATATCAAACATTCGCTGATTTCTTAATATTGCTATTATTTTCATTGTATCAGTATTATTTGCATATTTTTATATTTAAATTAAATTAAATTTTAAGTTTTACTAACTATTTTTTTATTTTTAAACTTGTCTTTTTAATATTTTTCAATGCAGCCTTAGTGGTCTTTGAAGCCGATTTTGTTTTCCGGGATTGAACTGTAGGCTGAATATTGCTGCCTTTTAAAGATCCTTCGCCCCTGCAAAGCTGAATTTTTTTTGAATATACATATTTATTTGGACAAATATAAATATGATGTTTTGATTTAAAAACATTTATTCTTAGGGACGGCGTCGCATTGTAGCCTTTAAGACTCCCGTCTCCTTCACATAGATCTGATTTTAAGTTAAAAGAATAGCCCGACGGACAATAAAATGTTTTTGTTTTAGCATTGGCAAACTTTGGCATGGCAAATACTGCTAAACCAAAAATAAATAAACCGATGATTAAAGAGACTATTAAAGAAACTGCAGGTGCAGAAACTGCAGGTGCAGAAACTGCAGGTACTGCAGGTGCAGATAACAGATTTTTAATTTTTAAATTAAGCATAAATAATACCCCCTTCTTGTTTAATAATTTTGGATGATTTACTTTATATATTTTAAAATTAGGATATTATATCATTATAGAATAAAAATTTCCATTAGAAATTATAGATTATGGTTAGTCTTGCCTGCAAAATTTAATTTTATCATTGAAGAGAGCCGCTGCTACTTACAAGACAAAATTAAAATATACTTATTTTGTGGAAAAAATTGAATTACAGAGGACCATTGCTGCTTACAAGACCTGTATCAGGGTATATATAAAAAGAATCGGAAGGGATATAGCCGAAAGAAATTTGAAGAAAATAAATTGGGTTTGTTGTATTATTGGAAATACTAAACGGCGCAAATGAAGCGGAAGTAGATTGGCATATGTTTAGATCAGTACTATTAAAAATTCCCGGTTGACCTTCAGAATTAAAAGCAAAATAATTTCCGACAATATTTGGCGTAACATTAGAATTGTTTTGAACTGAATATGTTATTCCATAGTTAAGCGCCACCGAAAAGTAATTTGCGGTTTGCGCTAACGGGTTATTTATTAAAACAGGGTCAGATGAATTGATGCCGCTATTTGAAGTATTTGACGAAGGACAGGCACATATTTGATATCCGCCGTATTCTGCGCCCGAGCTTCCACCTGATGAAGATATAGAACAGACATTTGAATTGGAGGGGGTATTCGCCGTCGGGTTTGTAAAAACTACAAATGTAAAGCAATAATGGGACATAGAATACTGCTGTGCATACCTTATAGATGATTCAAGCTGTCTTTCATAAATTGTCCTATCGTTTGAAACTGCGGAATTCAGTCCTATAATTCCTATTATTCCTATTATTCCGATTAAAATTAAAACCATCACGATTTCAACTAATGTAAAAGCATTTTTTTTCTTTTCAGTTTTTCTCCGCTGTATTCAAAAGAAGTAAAAATAATAACTTTATCAGTCGGGTCCTTAAATAAAAATAAGTTAGAATCAAGCGGAGTTATAAGATTTGAGTCAAGGATGATCCTAGTAAA
>DAHXMB010000019.1:0-5062 GCA_027365695.1 Candidatus Acididesulfobacter sp.
TCATATACTTAACGATACTTAGTTTTTCGTTGCTTATCCCATATTTATTTGTATGTATAAGTTTAATTAACGCCGTTAATTTTGGCTTATGACAATAAATATTTTGCTTGAAAGACGTCATTTAATATAATTTACCATAATAATATGTTCGACGCATTTTCTTGAAAAACAGCATTAATATAACATTAATATAATTTGTTTAATAAGAGTTAATAATATTTTGCTGTATTTCGGTTAATTGTAAAACAGCTTTTTTAGCAATATCGCCAAATTTATTTATAAGTTCAAAATCTATCGGAGTTTTTTCGGCGCATCCTTGAATTTCAATTAATTTTCCGCTGCCTGTCATGATAAAATTAAAATCAAGTTCTGCGTTAGAATCTTCCGAGTAATCAAGGTCAAGCAAAATTTCATTATTTACAATCCCGAGACTGATAGCTGCAACAGAGTCATAAAACGGCATTTTTTCAATTCTGTTTTGTTTTAACAAACTTAGAAAAGCTAAATGTGCAGCCACATATGCGCCGGTGATAGAAGCTGTCCTTGTTCCTCCGTCCGCGCTGATAACATCGCAGTCAATTAACAAGGTAATATCGGGAAAATCCGAAAAATTAGCGACAGTTCTCAGAGTTCTTCCGATAAGTCTTTGAATTTCCTGAGCTCTGCCGTTAATCTTTCCTTTTGAAGAATCTCGAGGCATTCTGGTCTGGGTAGAACGGGGAAGCATAGAATATTCTGCGGTAACCCAGCCCTGTTTTTTATCTTTTAAAAAAGGAGGAACTTTATTTTCAACGCTGGCAGTGCAGATTACTTTAGTATCGCCGGATTTAATAAGACATGACCCTTCCGCATATTTCATAAAGTCTGGAATTATAGTTACTTCCCTCATTTCATCAAAAGCGCGATTTTTTTTTCTCAGCATAAATTTGATTATTATAATTTATAATATTATTATTTTGAAATATTTATAGCATATACATTATAATTAAATAATTAACTGTGTTATAGATATTAAGTTTAAAGAGTAGTTTAAGCCGATGCCCATTTTTTATTCTGAATCAAAAACATATAAAGACCGTTAAGCTTAATCGTATTTAAAAGTTTAGTATTGATTAACGAGCACACCGACGGTATATCATTAAGCATAGATTCTTTATCCGAAACAACCATAAGCACAGTTTCAGGTTTTAATGTTTTAAGTTTTCCGACGACCGCCAGAACAGGAGGACCTCAGCATAAACCTCTGATATCCAAAGTATTAATAGAGTTATTATCCATTTTATTTAATTACCCTCCGCCATTATTTTAAATATTTATATTTATATTTTGAATTGCCGTAAATTTATGAATACTTTTAATTAAATTACATCAGGTTTTATATTTATAAGTTTATATTTTGAATTGCCGCATCAAGAATACCGTTTATAAAAAATGGAGACTCTTCATTACCAAATTTTTTTGCTATTTCAATAGCCTCATTAATGGTGACATTTTTGGGAATTTCAGAATGAAACAGCATTTCAAAAATAGATTGTCTTAAAATATTTCTATCAATTCTTGACATTCTGTCAATAGACCAATTTTTAGATACTTTTTGAATTAAAAAATCAATTTTTTCAATATTATTTAAAGTTCCTATGATGATATCTTTAAAGAAGTCAAATATCTCGGCAGATTCTTTTTTTGTGTATAATTCATTTATGGAATTAATAAAACCATTATACATAAGACTTTCCGAGGCGAAATCTTTAAAAAAAGTATTAATTCTAAGATCTATAGAATTAATACCCCCATCTGCTTCATATAAAAATTGTACCGCAAGTTCCCTTGCCATTCTTCTTTTTGTCATTGTTTAGATATCTATTATAGATATAGAAAATTTTATATTAAACTCATAATATAATGTTATGTGATGTTATATAATGTTATTTTTTAAGTTTTGAAAATAATGTAACCATTTCAACAATGGACATTGCAGCGTCAAAACCTTTATTACCCATTTTAGTGCCTGCCCTTGATATAGCCTGTTCTATTGATTCAGAAGTAATAATGCCATAACTTATAGGAGTATTAGAGTTAACAGCCAGCTCGGAAATCATTTTAGTAACTTGCTGCGATAATAAATCAAAATGATTAGTTTCCCCCCTGATCAAAGTACCCAAGCAGATAATACCGTCATATTTTTTTGTTTCCGTCATTATTTTTATAGCCATAGGAAGTTCAAATGCACCGGGTACCTTAACTACGGTTATATCAGATTCGTTAGCTCCGGAACGTCTTAAATAGTCTAATGCGCCGTCTAAAAGTTTTGAATTGATGAATTCATTAAATCTTGCCATTGCAATGCCGAATTTAAATCCTGCGGCGCTTAAATTCCCTTCAATTAAATTGTACATTAAAACACCCCATTTAACTTATTGTTTTGATTTGATATTTTTTATATTTAATATATGCCCCATTTTTTCTTTTTTAGTTGTTAAATAGTGCAAATTTTTATGCGTAGGGCAAATTTCAATCGGCACTCTCTCAACTACGCTAAGACCGTAGCCTTCAAGTCCTATAATTTTTTTTGGGTTATTTGTCATTAATTTCATTTTCCCTACCCCCAGATCAACTAAAATTTGAGCTCCGACGCCGTATTCTCTCAAATCTGCTTTAAAACCTAATTTTTCATTGGCTTCAACAGTGTCGTAACCTTTGTCTTGCAGATTGTAGGCCTTAAGTTTGTTTACAAGCCCTATACCCCTGCCTTCCTGGCTTAAGTAAAGTATAACGCCTTTACCCTCTCTATTTATCATTTCCATAGCATTTTTCAGCTGGTCTCCGCAGTCGCATTTTTCAGAACCGAAAACATCGCCTGTCAGGCATTGGGAATGGACTCTCACAAGAATAGGGTCGTCTTTTTTTATTTCTCCTTTAACTAAAGCGATATGTTCTTTAAAATCAATATCATTTGAATAAACGATAATCTTGAATTCGCCGCCGTATTTTGTGGGAATTTTAGATTCGACCATTCTTTTTACATGTTTTTCATGTTTTACTCTATAATTTATAATATCCTGTATTGTCAATATTTTTAAATCATGCTGTTTGGCAAATTCAATTAAATCAGGCATTCTTGCCATAGTCCCGTCATCTTTCATAATTTCACATATTACGCCCGCAGGTTTAAGTCCAGCAATACTTGCAATATCTGTAGAACCTTCTGTCTGCCCAGTCCTGACAAGAACGCCGCCGTTTTTAGCGGTAATTGGAAAAATGTGTCCGGGTCTTACAATATCTATAGGTTTTGCATTATCTTTAACAGCCGTAAGTATAGTATGAGATCTGTCATAAGCGGAAATGCCGGTAGTAACCCCTTCCGCAGCTTCTATCGAAACAGTAAAGGCAGTCGAAAATTTAGACTGATTGTTTACAGCCTGAGGATGCAGATTTAACGAATCGGCTTTTTCCTGTGTTAATGTAAGACATATTAATCCCCTTGCATATTTTGTCATAAAATTAATTGCTTCAGGTGTTACCATTTCGGCGGCCATCGTAAGGTCACCCTCATTTTCTCTATCTTCATCGTCAACTAATATAATCATTTTACCTTTTTTTATTTCTTCGGCCGCTTCTTCAACCGTTGTCATTGGCATAATAAAACCCCATTAAAATTAAATTAATAAATTATTTGATAAAACCGTTTTCATAAAGAAAATCATAAGTTATATTGGATTTTTTTATATTTTTAAAGTTATTATGATGCTGAGCATTAAAATCATCATTTAATATATGTTTATTTTCATTATAGCTCTTTTTATCAATGAAATAGTTATCTCTATGGTTTGCATTTTCCGTTAGTCTTTCTGAATTATTTACCGCGGCTTTTTCTATTATATCAAATTCAATATTAACATACCCGCCTATTTTTTTATTTTCTAAATTTGTAAATTTATAAGTTAAAGGTATAATGCTTACATAAAAATCATTATTTTTAATTTCATTAATTGTAAGACTGATGCCGTCAACGGCAATAGAACCTTTATTAATTAAATACTTAGACGATTCTATATCATTATTTGCTATGCCGATAATATAGGCATTATTATACTGTTGTTTGCTTATAATTTTTCCTATTCCGTCTATATGACCTAATACAAAATGCCCCGATATGTCGCTATTTACAGACAAAGCAGGTTCAATGTTAACTTTAGTCCCTATTTTCATATATTTTAATGTTGATTTTTTAAATGTTTCCGGTGAAAAATCAAAATTAACCGTTTTTCCGTTTATGCTTTTTACGGTAAGGCATATGCCGTTAACGGATATACTTTGTCCTATATAAGCTTTCTTAGAGCATTCTAAAATATAGACGCCTAAAATTCCGCTGTTTGAGCGCAATAATATAGATTTTATTTCACCTTTTTCTTTAATTATTCCTGTGAACATATTTTAATTAAAATTAATGATAATATATTAAAAAAACATCATCGCCTGTTTTTTTAATATCCAAATTTTTCAACTTAATTAATTGCTTATCTGCATATAAATCGTCCAAACTTTTTTTGCCGGCATTCGTATTTGCAAACGGGAAATTATTATTTAATTTATTTAGCTTATTTAAATTAGCAAAATTTATCAAATCAAATGCGTCAATAGTGCCGGCATTTCCGATTATATAAGGAGTTATATTTAATACTAATTTATCATAAAGACTATTTAATATAATATACGCAAATAAATGCTGTCCAGACTCTATCAATATGCTTGTTATGCCGTATTCGGCGCATATTTTGAAAATTTCGGCAATATCAAGGTATCGGGTTTTTTTTATAATGCCGTTTTTATTAAAATTATCACTGTCAATTAAATAATTTTCTAAATAATCTCCATACTTATTATTATAATATACTTCTTTTATAATTGCACCTTTTTGTTCAAGCATTTTTTTTCTTTTCAGTTTTTCTCCGCTGTATTCAAAAGAAGTAAAAATAATAACTTTATCAGTCGGGTCCTTAAATAAAAATAAGTTAGAATCAAGCGGAGTTATAAGATTTGAGTCAAGGATGATCCTAGTAAA
>DAHXMB010000021.1:0-3285 GCA_027365695.1 Candidatus Acididesulfobacter sp.
AATATATAAATAATAAATTATAATATATAATCAATATATTAAACAATAAATTAATACCCAAATCCCTATTTAGAAATTGTTTTAAGTATTCTAATGATAATTAATACTGGATTCCTGCATGCGCAGGAATGACACCCAAAAGGTGAAATATTAAATTTTCGTTAAGCCATTCCCGCATATGCAGGAATCCATGATATAAAATCCTAAATCGTGATTTGAGTAATATATAAATAATATATAAAATTAACTTATTTTATTAAATTTATTTAATATAGAGGAACGTAAAAAATATGGCTATAACTGTTGTAGGTTCGATTGCTCTTGATAGCATAGAAACGCCTTTTGAAAAAAAACAAAATATATTAGGAGGCTCGGCATCTTTTTTTTCTATCTCATCTTCATATCTTACGGATGTTAATGTTATTGCCGTTGTAGGAAATGATTTTGACGATAAATACATTGACCTTTTAAAAATTAAAAACATAAATGTCGACAATATAATTAAAAAACATGGCAAAACATTTCACTGGGCAGGAAAATACGATTACGATATGTCCGACCCTCAAACACTCAATACCGAACTCGGCGTATTTTTGGATTTCAAGCCTTTCGTTCCGCATATATTTAAAAACGACGCGCTTTTTTTAGCAAATATAGATCCTGATATACAGCTTGAAGTTTTAGAACAAATGCCGTCTCCTAAATTAATAGCTTTAGATACTATGAATTTTTGGATTGAAAAAAAAGAAAAATAAATTGCTGGAAGTTATAAAAAAATCCGATATATTTATTATAAATGAATCAGAAGCTAGGCTTTTAACTGAAGAGACATCTATATTTTCGGCAGCCAAAAAAATATTTACATACGGCGCTAAAATAATAGTGCTTAAAAGAGGTTCTTTCGGAGCCACGCTATTTACCGATAAAATGTTTTTTATGGTTCCTGCATATCCTTTGGAAAATATCATAGATCCGACGGGAGCAGGGGATTCATTTGCAGGCGGTTTTTTAGGGTATATTGATAATACGGGTGATTTAAGCGATGAAAATTTAAAAAAGGCTCTTGTCTTCGGAAATATAATGGAATCGTTTGCCGTTGAATCGTTTGGTATTGACAAGCTTATTTCAATAGATGGCGATAAAATAAAAGACAGATTTACAAAATTTAGAAATATGACATATTTTGAAAATATTCCTTAATTCTGCGATAGAAATCCTAATTAACTCCCCTCCCCCCATTCATTAAGGGGGAGGGTTAGGACGGGGGCGAATAATAAACCGTGTATGTTTACCCCTCCCATTGGTCCACTCTCGCAAGGGGGAGGGGAGTTATAGAAGTAATTATTTCCTATTGCAGGATTAAGGATATATAATAAATATATAATTTTAATTAAATTATAACGGGCGGCAGTATTTAATTTTATATTTAATTCAATTAATATTTAACTTAACTTAACTTAACTTAACTTAACTTAACTTAACTTAACTTAACTTTATATTTAATTTAAATAGCTAAATAAATAGCTAAATATAAAAATATAAATTAATTTAAAACATAACTGAATATGGCTATCAGACTTTTTAATTCAGGAAAAAAATCAGTTGTTAAAATAAGCTTTATTATTATATTGAGCTTATCTTTTTCTCTAATGCTGTATGGGTGCGGACTCTCTCAAGTCGGCAGGACGGATAAACTTAAATCTAATCTTTATTACAGGATTGGTTCGGGATATTTCAACAGCGGCAACTATGTTAAGGCGTTACAAGAATTTATAAGAGCCGAGACCGTTAATCCTTATTCGGCTAAAAACTATAACGCCATAGGTACGGTTTATATGATGACCCACAGGCAAAATAAAGCTATCAAATACTTCAATAAGGCTGTTTCTATCAATAAAAAATTTTCTTACGCATATTATAATCTTGCAATGATTTATATAAAAACAAAGAATTATAGTCTTGCAGCCGCAAATTTGAAATCTGCTCTTGCAAATCCTTTTTATAATGAGCCGTATCAAGCATATACTCTTCTCGGTAAGGTATATATCATTGAAAACAAACTTAAAAAAGCTAAAAAATATCTCTTAATTTCCCAAGCATTGAATAAAAAATATTTTTTGACTTACTATTACTTAGGAAATTATTATTCAAAAAAAGAAAACTATGTAGAAGCTATAATGAATTATAAGAAAGCATTGATGATAGATGCTTATTTCGTACCTGCGCAGTTTAAAGAAGCGGAAAGTTATTTTAAATTGAAAAAATATAAAAAGTCTTATGCCTTATTTAAGAAAATTTATAGCCAAAACAAGCTTAATATATTTGGAATTAAAGCGTCAGGCTACCTTAATAAAATAAAAAAAATGCTTTATTAATTAATTTATTATTAAAGTATGAAAACTGAAATAGAAACCGTCGGCAAATATTTAGAGTCAGAAAGAGAAAAGCATAATTTAACACAGGAAGATGTTGCCGGTATCACGAAAATAAGGCATCAGTATATTGACGCAATAGAGCAGGATAATTTTTTATCTCTCCCTTCTTCTTATACTATTAAAGGCTATATTAAAGCTATCGCAGAAGCAATTGAAGCAGATGAATCTTATGCATTAGAATTATATGAAGCGGCTAATAAAAATATTTCGGAAATTAAACATGAAGACATTGTTAAACAAAAATTTATAGAAGAGCATCATAAATTAAAAAAAATAAAAAAAAGAGTTTTTATAACGGTAATAATTATTATTGCTATTGTATTGATTATTATCGGGTTAATCAATATTAAGAAGGCAGTTATACCAAAAAATTTTTCTTCTAAATTATTTGCTAAAAAAAACTTATTAAAAAGCAAATACAATAAAAATAAACCTGACAATTATTATGATGTAATACTTAAAGGTAAAGTCATACATAAAACTTGGGTAGATGTTTCCATTAATAACTTACGTCAAAAACAAAGTATGTTATATAAAGGCGCCGTTAAAATATGGAAAGCAAAAAAGACATTATGGATTAAAATTGGAAATGCGGGAGGAATATTGTTGACTTACAATGGAAAATATCTTGGAAAGTTAGGCAAAAACAAAGAGGTAATAACTTTAAAATTTCCAGAAAAATAATTTCTATCGGCAATTTTGGGTATGTCGTATTTATTGACAATTTTATAATTTATTAATATAATATAAAAATAATATAAAAATAATATAAAAATATATTTTAATTCAAGAAAACAAATAAAACTAAATGGAGGTATTTCATTATGGCAGTAGCTGCAAGCAAAACTCT
>DAHXMB010000080.1:0-3872 GCA_027365695.1 Candidatus Acididesulfobacter sp.
CACGTACGCGGATTCTTTTACTTTATTGACGAGCTCTTTTAACACGGGTTCCGCGATGCTTAAGAGTCTTAGATGATGAATAAAAGATTGTCCCAATTCAAGACTTTTTAAACCAAGCCTATAGTTTTCGGTAAAAGAATCCGCGTACGTGGGAGTAATAAGAGAAAAAAATGTTATATATTTAGATATAATTGAGGCCGATCAAGTGTTAAAAGTTGCTTCCAGGGTAGGCAATATGCTCCCTATATATGCAACAGCCATAGGTAAATGTCAGGCAGCATTTGAATCTAAAGATGCTATCGAAAAATTATTGCCTTCGGAACTAAAGCCTTATACCAAAAACACTATAATAGATAAAAATAAATTATATGAAGAACTTGAAATGGTTAAAAAACAAGGCTATGCCATAGACAACGAAGAATTAGACAACGGCATTATTTGCATCGGCGTTCCCTTAAGAGATTATACGGATCATATAATAGGAGGAATATCTGTTTCAGCGCCTCTGATAAGAACAACTAAAGAACTGTTAGATAATGTAATTATTCCGATGACCATTGAAGCAGGCAAAACTATATCGGCCAAACTTGGATACGAAATTAAAAAGAAAATTGAAGATAACAAAAATGACTAGACTTTGCAAGGAATTTTTAACACTTTAATTCTTCCATAGAAACTATCATTGATATTTTAATGATAAGCAATACCTGATTCCTGATTTTCTTTGGAATGATTGTATATAGCGAGTGAGACTATAAATCCTCCCCAAGTCATTCCCGCGTAGGCGGGAAAGTTCCGAAATAAACTTCAAGAGGTTTCAAACCCGGAGCGAAGCGGTCATCCAGAAAATAAATTTCTATGGAAGAATTAAAATTATGGCAATAGATTGTTTTTTTTTATAATTTAGTATATAATAATAAATAAGGAATGCATCACTTGACTTGATATCTATTTATTAAGTTAAGTTAAGTTAAGAAAATATTCCGGTTAAATTTATTTTAGATTAATTTATTTAGCAGTTATTTAATTTAAATTTAAAATTTAAATAGTTATTTAATGAAAATTTTATTTGCTTTGCAATTTATCTAATTAATATTTTGATTTATATATCATTATCATATATATTATATGCGTTATTGTTTAATATAAATTATATCTATAAGCAAGTGATTACATTTTAATTTATTTGCAATAATTAATTTGAATAATTAATTTGGAGGTGTTTAATTATGTTATTAAAAGATGAAAAATCATTCAGGGAAAAAAGATCCGACTTTAGGCATAGAATAGTTAATGCATTTTATGACAGAATTCCTGCAGATGTCGTTGAACATGTGGGCAATGCCAATAAAGAGGTAATTTATGCCGTTGAAGGATTATTTAACGGAGTCATTAAGAGAATAGACAACAGGGTCGAAAAAACTAAGACAAGACAGGCAAAAAAAAGCAGGAACGAAGACCCTGACGATTTTGAAGACGAAGGTCAATAACAATTCTAATAATAAATTCATATTTTGATATTATTTAACATTCAAATAATTAAATATATATAATAGCAATGTTAAATTTCTCGGTTAGTTTTTAATTTTTTTTATTAATTTTATTTACTGTTAAAATTTAATTTATTTATTAGTTTACAGAGAAACAGCAATGACCTTTTGCCCGCTTAATAAAAAAATAGCAAATTTTAGTATAATTAGCAGTGCGTAAAACATAAAACTTTAAAAACCTTTAAATTAAAAACTATGTATTTATTACATAGTTATAAATACATAGTTTTTTTATATTTTTTTTATATTTCTATATTTTGTAATTTTATTTGATAATATAATTTAATATAAAAATTATTAATATTAATATGTTCTATTATATATAAATAATTATAATATTAATAACTGTCTTCATCTAACTTTACTTTCAATCCGAACTTTTTATAGGCATAAGCTGCATATATTACAACCAAAGGCAAACCGATTAACGTAGCTATAAGCATTACTATTAACGTAAGTTCGTTTGACGATGAATTAAACAAGGTTAAACTATATTTTGGGTTTATAGTTGAAGGAACTATATCTGGAAATAGGCCCACCGCAACACTTGCCACCGTACCGACTATACTTAAAACAGACATCATAAAAGGTTTTATGTCGCTGTTTGATTTCATAGCTAATATAACCCCTATTGCTCCTATTATCATTATTATCGGTGTAATATCTCCTGCAACACCGAGACTATTATTAAGCAATCTATGCGCAAATATTGGAGAAATCAACAGAAAAATAATTGTAAATATTATAAATGCATAGGCAAATTTTGTTCCGTAATTCCTTGCCCTCTGCTGAAGTTCCCCTTCAGTTTTCATAACAAGATAAGTTGAACCGTGCATTAAAAACATAGATAGAGATATAAGCCCGCCGACTATTGCAAAAATATTAAGCAAACTAAATAACGACTCAAAATCTATATGGTTTTTGTTTAAAGGAACACCTCTTAATACGTTAGCTAAGGCTACTCCGAGCAAAAACCCTATGCCAAGTCCTGTTACGGTTATAACAATGTCCCAGCGCTTTTTCCAGCTTTCATTTTCAACTCTGCTTCTAAATTCAAAAGAAACCGCTCTAAATATTATCAGCCAGACAACGAGCATCATTGCAAGATAAAAACCGCTGAATACCGAGGCATAAACCTGCGGAAAAGCCGCAAATATAGCACCTCCTCCTAAAATGAGCCACACTTGATTTCCATCCCATACAGGACCTATGGAATTTATTGTAATTTTCTTCTCTCTATCATCTTTGGCTATAAATGCCAGCAGTCCGCCTACGCCGTAATCAAACCCGTCCATAACTGACCAACCTAAAATTATAACCGCAATTAATATAAACCATAGCATTTGTAAAAATTGAAAACTCATAATTATGCCTCCTTCGGTTTAACATTAAGTTCATCTTTGTCTTTTAATCTTTCTTTAAGTTCTTTTTTAAACAAAAATAAAGCAAAAGATAATAAAATTATATAAATTGTTATAAACATAGCCAATGATATCACTAAATCAGTCGCCGACACGTTTGGAGAAACAGAATTTTGGGTTTCTAATAGTCCGTAAACCGTAAACGGCTGTCTGCCAATCTCCGTAGTGCACCACCCCATTTCCAATGCCAGGAGAGGTAAAAACGTAGAATACCATAATACTTTTAAAAAAAACTTATTATCATATAATTTATCTTTCCGGTACAATATTAGAGCAATCAGCATAATTCCAGCAAGATAAAAACCTATATACATCATAATATGAAATGTGGTATAAACCGCATCTACCGGAAACATAGAAGGTTTTAAATTTGTTATATGATCCTTATGGGCAATGTATTTTATTGAACTGTCAAGCCCCATAACCTTTCCATAAGGGTTTCCTGTTGCCAACATACTTAAAAGGTACGGAACTTTTATAGAAAAATAATTTTTTTGCTGCGCTTCATCCGGTATCGTAAATAATACTTCGGGAGCATCTTTCTGCGTATGCCACTGCGCCTCCATCATAGCAAGCTTTGTCGGCTGATATTTAACAACTTCTTTAGCGCTCACGTCTCCTAAAATAATCTGCACGACGGAAATAAATATTCCGGCAATTATTGCAACTTTTAATGCTTTTCTCATAACCATATCTTTATTGTTTTTAATCCGTATTTTCCTGCGGAATTTACTCATACTATTATGGGGGCGTGGGAATACGGCGCATTTTTTATGGCTGGAGTAGCATCATGGTTTTTAATTAAAAACAATAAAGATATGGTTATGAGAAAAGCATTAAAAGTTGCAATAATTGCCGGAATATTTATTTCCGTCGTGCAGATTATTTTAGGAGACGTGAG
>DAHXMB010000097.1:0-6364 GCA_027365695.1 Candidatus Acididesulfobacter sp.
TTAACCTGCGGGGTGGTTATTTTATTGTTATTGGACAGAACAATTATAACATATCGGGAAGCTTTTTATACCTCTATTATGGTATGGATTAAAAAAAGTTGCCTACGATAAGTTTTCTAAAAAAAATTGATATAATTAATCTATGTTGTGATAAAATCCTACGGTGACATTATCGCCGCCGATATTGAAAATATATTTACGCATTAAATTTATTCAGGTAGGGGGGGGGTATCATGTCTAAACTTAAAATATTTACGCCATTCAGTTCGCGTTTCTCATTCATTCTGGATAACGGATTGAGGGCAATCATAGAGAATGTGGAGAAAAATATCCTGTCAATGGGGATTAAACCGGGAATGCGTGTTTTGGAAGTTGGCTGCGGAAGCGGTTTTGTGACCGGTTATTTATCTAAAGCAGTTGCGGATGGCGGATTTATAATATCTATAGATGTTCAGGAAAAAATGATAAACAAGGCAAAGGTAAAAAGAGGTTTTTTGAAAAATGTGGACTTTAGGGTCGAAAACGCCTCGGATTTGAAAAGCGTTAAAGATAAAGAAATAGACCTTGTCCTTTTGTATTATTCGCTTCATGAAATAAGCGGTAAAGATAAAGCGCTTTCCGAATTTCACAGGGTGTTAAAACAGGGCGGCATATTGTCGCTTAGAGAGCCCAGGTTGGAAGTTTTCAAAAAAGACAGACAATTATATAAAGAATTTATAGAAGGGCGGGGTTTCGAATCTGCATGGAATGCCACAATTTGTGATTTACTCGGATGTCATTCAAAATTTATTAAAAAATAGTACCCGTATTTATGTTTATTACATAACTTTGGATTATAAGATATTGCATTCCATTACAGAAGGGTTTGATATAATTGACATTCTGGGGGGGGGGAGGAGAGAGTTAGATAATAAAGTAAAAAAAATTAAAATTATATTGTTTTGCCAAGCGCATAATTCCGAAAATTAATATTGAAATTATACGGTAATTATATTTTAATAAAATAAGATTAAAATTAATAATTTTGTTTCGTTGGGTTGCCGGTGTGTTTTAATTTTTTATTTTATAGAGGAGGACAAATATGGAGAAGAAGAACGTCTTTTATGCTCAGTCGGGCGGAGTTACGGCGGTTATCAATGCGTCCGCATGCGGCGTGATAGAGACTGCACGCAGACATAAGGATGCTATCGGCAAGGTATATGCCGGTCGTAATGGAATCATCGGCGCATTGACCGAGGACCTTATAGATACAGACAAGGAGTCGGATAAGACTATCGCAGGGCTGCGATATACGCCGTCAGGTGCGTTCGGCTCATGCCGCTACAAACTCAAGAAATTGGAAGAGAACAAGGCGCAGTATGAACGTCTGATTGAGGTCTTTAAGGCGCATAATATCGGCTATTTTTTCTACAACGGCGGAGGGGATTCTGCCGATACCTGCTTGAAGGTTTCGCAATTGTCAGGGACACTAGGCTATCCTATTAAGGCGATACATATACCTAAGACCGTGGACAACGACTTGCCTATCACGGATTGCTGTCCTGGATTTGGTTCTGTTGCCAAATATATCGCGGTATCCACGCGCGAAGCGAGCTTTGACGTTGCCTCTATGGCGAAAACCTCCACTAAGGTGTTTGTGCTCGAGGTTATGGGGCGTCACGCCGGTTGGATCGCCGCTTCAGGATGTCTGGCAACCGACAATGACCATAATATACCAATCGTCGTTCTGTTTCCTGAGATAGCCTTAGATCAAGACAAATTTCTCACCAGGGTGAAAGAAAATGTGGAGAAGTTCTGTTATTGCACAGTCGTGGTGTCCGAGGGGACCAAGTGGTCAGACGGGCGTTTCCTTGCCGAGTCTAACACCCGCGATGCGTTTGGTCACGCACAGCTTGGTGGAGCGGCTCCAGTGGTGGCCAACTTGGTGAAGGAAAAACTTGGATACAAATGCCACTGGGCAGTAGCCGATTACTTGCAGCGTGCCGCGCGTCATATCGCATCCATGACAGATGTCAGACAAGCTTATGCACTCGGTAAGGCATCTGTCGAATTGGCGCTCAAGGGACACAATTCGGTAATGACTACGATTGTGCGAAAATCGGATGTACCTTACAAGTGGAAGGTTGGCATGGCAGACCTGAAAGACGTGGCCAATAAGGAAAAGTTAATGCCGATGAGCTTCATCTCCAGAGATGGTTTCGGTATTACCCAAAAATGCAGGAAATATCTGCAGCCTTTGATCCAAGGTGAGGACTATCCTCCTTATAAGGATGGACTACCTGATTATGTCACCCTTAAGAATGAGGCCGTACCGAAGAAATTGAAGGGAGAGTTCAGTATTTAAGCATGGTGAAGCTGTTTATTGCATAATATAATTACTGTATAATTAAATTATAACTAATTGATAGGGTTTGGCACAAAAATGTGAACGGTTCCTGAATATATGAACTATAAATTTTTATAAACAATCAAAGATATTTTTATGATTTACAAAAACAGCGCATATCAAAAGTTAAATATTATATTTACCTTTATGCCTATTATTATAATGTTTTCGGTATTTTCAATAACTGAAAAATCGTACCCTATCAACCCTAATTCTGTAGCTCCAAATTTTAATCTAAAGATATTAAATAATAATTTTTCCGGCTATAAAAATATTAATATTGTATAAAACATATCAACTCTTAATATTGTTTTTTATCCACTTTTGAGTGAGTTCCACAAAAGCCGAAACGGCAGGAGGAAGGTCTTTAGAGGGGGTTACCGAAGCAAGACCTATTCTGCGTTTTAATGCGGGTTCAAGCGATAAAATCCGCACATTAGGTAAATCCTGAGGCAATGCGAATTTCGGTATAATAGCTATCCCCAGACCTTCTTTAATCATAGCCAATAGTGTTCCTATATTGCTTACTTTGTATTTCCACGGCGGAAGTTTACCCGTTGACGATTTAAACGCCTTTTTTACTAATAACTGACAGTTGCTGTTCCACGTTATCATCATGGGATATTTAGCCAATTCCTCAATGCTGATTGAATTTTGAGCTGCCAAAGTATGGGCTTCAGGTAAAACAACCATCATATCATCGGAGATTACAGGAATAGTTTCAAGAGTATTGCACGGAAATGTAATAAATCCTATATCTATCGTTCTTGATAAAATCCAGTCTCTTATTTCTCCTTCCGTTCCTTCAAATATTTTTAAATCAATTTTAGGATATCTCAACTTGAATAAACGCATTATTCCGGGAAGAAAATTAGTTGAGACGCTTCCGAAGCTTCCAATTTTTAACTGTCCGGTTTTTAGTCCCAATGAAGCGCTTACTTCTTGTCTTATCTGTTCCATGCTTGCCGTAATCCTTCTGGCATGTTTCAGCACTTTATCGCCTGTTTCGGTAGTACAAATCCCGTCTTTTCCCCTTTCTATAAGTTTTATGCCCAATTCAGACTCTAAATCAGATATAGAATGACTTACCCCCGGCTGCGTAATATAAAGTTCTTCCGCCGCCTTAGAAAAGCTCTGTAGTTCAATTACTTTGATTAAAACCGCCAATTGATTTAACGTCATTATGATTTACTCATATACTATATAAATATTATTCATTTTACTTATAATTTTACTAAATTTATAATAGCAGAATATTTAATTAAATTAAAGGGAATTTTATTGCCTAAAACCGCTGTATTTTATAAGTAACAAAAGAAGTAACATATGAGCGTAAAGACATTAGTATCATAATTAGTATATCAAGGAGGTGCTTTTATGAATCGTTTAAAGTTCATTATATTGATTGTGTTGACCACTGCGCTGATGGGGTCGGCTTTTTCCGTAATTAAAATGGGCGACATGTATGCATCGCCTTTAATGTTTGCCGCGATACGTTTCATTCTGGCTGGACTATTGCTGGCTTTCATTGTCGGAATTATGCGAATGCCTCATCCAAAACATCCAAGCGAATGGCTTTACGTTGCAGTGATTGGATTTTTTCAAACAACAGGTGTTTTTGGAGCTATTTTTTTGAGTTTGCGCACCATTACTGCGGGGGAATCCTCTATTTTAATATTTGTAAACCCTATATTAGTTGTTTTATTTAGCGCATTTATCGGCGTGCGGTATCGTTTGCTGCAGTGGATTGGGGTTATTGTCGGCTTTATCGGTGTAGTAATACTAATCGGATTTCACCCTTATTATCAAGTAGGCGTGTGGATAGCGTTATCTGGTGCGGTATTTTGGGCAATAACCACATTGTTGGTTAAGCGGGTGGCCAGTTTTATAAACATTTGGGTGCTTACTGCTTATCAAATGCTGATTGGAGGAATATTACTCTTTTTTATCAGTGAAATTTTTGGGCATCCGTATGTCGTTTTCAATTTTTCATTTGCTCTAATTGTTCTTTGGCTTGCTATTATGAGCTCCATTGTGCAATTTGGAATCTGGTTTTATTTAATTCAAAAAAACAACCCAGGGAAGGTTAGCTCTTTTTTATTTTTAGCTCCGCTGTTCGGAGTTTTGTCAGGATTAATCTTATTACGCGAACCCGTCACTTTGCAAATAATTATAGGCGGCTTTTTTATTTTGGCAGGTATATTTCTTGTCAATAGACCGGAATCCCGCCGAACAATACTGGAAAAAGCGGAAATGGAAACAGAAGGCAACCCTTAAATAATTGTTAAAATGTATTAATGTATGATTGATATAGCAGGCTGCTATATTTTATAGATTATTATATTTACTAAATCTTATAACAGTATTTTGGCTAAATTTGTTTTTAATTAATTAAATTGTTTATGCTATAGCTTTTAATAAAATAATTAAATATAATACATTAAACCGTATAAATAATTTTTATGGTATATTAAAAAGTATCGTAAATTTAAAAAATATCAAGAGGTAACCTTATGCCGCTAAGAAAAGAGGGATAGATCCCTTAAAAATAGACCCGTGGTATTTTCCTGATAAAGCGAAATATAAAAGCCTGCTTGAAGAAAAAGGTTTTTTTGTGGAATTCATTGAACTATTTAACAGACCTACTTTATTAGATGGCGATATTGAAGAAGGATGGCTTGATATATTTTGCAAAAACTTTTTAAACGTTATTCCAGAAGAGGAAAGAAATGAATTTATAAAAGAATTAGTAACCGCCCTTAAACCTAAGTTATGCGGCAAAAACGGCAAATGGACAATTGATTATGTAAGGATAAGGATTAAAGCGATAAAACAGTAGCTATTGCAGCGCGCTGACAATCGTACCTTGAATTTAAGCAAGAATTGCCCATAAAGGCCGTTTATAACTTTATATTTTATATAATGAAGAATAAAAATTATGGATATTAAAAAAATAATTGAAAAATACGTCAAAGAAGATTTAAGACGGAAAAAAGCAAAATTTTTTAAGAAAGATTTAATGCTTATTTCTCATTTTGATAAGCCTAAAAAAAAGATAAATATAGCTGTTAAAATAATTAAAAAATAATTAATATTAGCGATAAAATATAATGATAAAATAAAATAATGAATATCACCCAAGTCCTTATCTTTGATACCGAAACAACAGGCATAACGGATCCTGTTTTGATCGAAGCCGCAGGTATTTATATAGAAGGCAGCCCTTTAGATAAACAAGAAAATTCTTTTATCCAAAGATATAATCCGGGAAAACCTATAAGTTTCGGCGCTATGGCTATTCACAATATCTTAGAAGATGATTTGATAAATTGCCCTTTATCCTCTGAATTTAAATTAGACGATCGGGTAAAATACCTTGTAGGTCATAATATTGATTTTGATTGGTCTGTTATAGGAAAGCCTAATGTGAAAAGAATTGACACATTAGTTATGGCAAGAGAGGTTTTTCCTAAATTAGATTCTCACAGTTTACCGGCTTTAAGCTATGCCTTATGTGAACCGGACAGAAGAAAAAAGTTAAGAGAAACATTGAAGAATACGCATAATGCTTTAGTAGATGTTAATTTATGTTTAGATATACTAAGAAAAATTTTGACGATAAAAAATGAGCTTCATTCCTGGAATGCCATCTGGACATTTTCAGAAGAAGCAAGAATACCTAAAACAATGTCTTTCGGCAAGTACAAAGGAACGCTTATAAAGGACATTCCCGATGATTATAGAGATTGGCTTAAGAAACAACCGGATATTGACGAATATCTTTTAAAAGCGCTGAATTAAATTAATATAATAAATTGTAAAATAATATTTAATAATATAAAAATTATACATGTGAGGTTATTAAACGCAATTTAAAAGCGCACCGTTTTTGCAATCACAAATACATTATTATTTTAATTAGTTATAATATTTTTCATTTACATATTTATTCTATATATAATACATCTTTTTATTTAA
>DAHXMB010000107.1:0-10359 GCA_027365695.1 Candidatus Acididesulfobacter sp.
TTTTATATAAATGCAAAAAACTTTTAAAATTTAATCAAATTTTATATTGACAAAACATTAAAATTATGTTCTAATATAACAAAATATTATTTTAACACATCAGGCTGACACAAAAGATTGAACACTCCCTCCCTGATAATAAAATAAAATAAAATAATTAATAAGTATAACTTTAAAATATTATTATGTTATAATGATTTATTAAGTTATATAAAAAAATTATATTGACAAACGGGGCGTATTATAATTATAACACTTCCCAATAACTATACACAGCGTTAAGGTGCTTAGTTATCTGTTAAAACCGTAATGGAGGAATAGTATAAAAATGTTTAAGAACAGAAAAAATTACGATTCAAAATTTAAAGAAAAAGCTGGATTTAAAGAAAAAGCTGGATTTAAAGAAGCCAAAGAAGAATTTGTTTTGCCTAAAGAAGAATTTACTTTGCCTGATAATGAATCTAATAATGAAATTACTTTCGCCGGCTTAAATCTGGCGCAGCCTTTAATGCGTGCCATTGCCGACGCGGGTTACACCACTCCCACCCCGGTTCAAGCGCAAGCAATTCCGCTGGTACTGACCGGCTGTGATTTGCTGGCTGTTGCGCAGACAGGTACAGGCAAGACTGCCGCTTTCACGCTTCCGATATTGCATCGCCTAACTGAAAAACCGGCTTCTAATTCTCGCTCAGGTCGTCCGCGCTGTTTGATTCTCACGCCGACGCGTGAATTAGCCGCTCAGATAGAAGAGTCGGTGCGGACTTACGGTAAATATCTTCCGCTGAAATCAACAGTTGTGTTTGGCGGCGTGAGTATTGATTCCCAGATGAAGGCATTACGCAGGCATGTGGATATATTAGTGGCCACACCCGGACGACTGCTCGATCACGCCGGACGAAGAACGCTGGATCTGTCGGGCGTAGAAATTCTTGTGCTGGACGAAGCGGATCGCATGTTGGACATGGGCTTTATTCCCGACATCAAAAAAATCCTCGCGATGCTGCCCAAACAACGCCAGAACTTGTTACTATCGGCGACCTTTCCGGATGAAATTAAAACCCTTTCCGACGGCTTGCTGCATAAACCAGTTTTTGTCAAAGTGGCGCGTCGCAACACCACGTCTGAATTGGTGGAACAAAGCGTTCATTTAGTGCAGCAGCGTCTCAAGAGTCACCTGCTCTCGCATTTGATTAAGCATTATAATTGGAAGCAGGTGCTGGTGTTCACCCGCACGAAACATGGCGCTAATCGGCTGACCGAAAAGCTGATCGCGGACGGCATACCATCCGCCGCCATACACGGCAACAAGAGTCAACCCGCGCGCACAAAGGCATTGGCTCAATTCAAGAAAGGATTGTTTCCGGTGCTGGTTGCCACGGACATCGTCTCGCGCGGATTAGATATATATCAACTGCCGCATGTCGTAAATTTTGAATTGCCGAATGTGGCGGAAGATTACGTGCATCGCATTGGGCGTACCGGACGTGCCGGCAGCAGCGGCATGGCAATTTCACTTGTAGATAAGGAAGAATTTAGGTATCTCAAAGACATTGAGCGATTAATTAAACACGAGATTCCAAAAGTAGCGTTTGACAGCTTTGTGCCGCCGACCAATCTTCCCGCTGAATCTCCGCGTCCGCCGCAACAACGGCATGTACAAAAAAGAACTGATACGCTGCGTACTGCAGGTGCGGGCAATAATCGCAATCAGCCGTTCAATCCAAAACAACGCGACCGTGACAGGCAAACTCATAGCGCTCAACAGGTAGTCAAACCGCGCACGCCGCAAAAACCGCCTGTCAAGCACCATCACATATAAGATATTAAGATATTAGAACATTAATTATGATTATGATTATAATTATTATCCAAAATATATAACTGTAATTTATATAAATTATAATCATAATTTAGAGTATGACTATAAAAAATAAAAGTGACTGCCTATATGTTCATTTTTAACACACAAACTGCTTGCATTATTGTTGTTTCAAATTATCGTTTCATAAAAAAAATTTAAATCACGGCGGTTTTTTAGATAATATTTTTAGTATTTTATTAGATAATTTTAAAGCGTATGTTTCGAAGAAATACATTATGAGATTGTCTTTTATCCTTACAGCTAAAGCATGGGACTTACGGCAACTGTCGGTAATTTAATAATAAAAAACCCCAAACCTGTATAAGTTAGTTTAGAAAAATATAAAATAGATATAAATCGGAAGATTTTTATATGAAGTTGGAGTGAAATAAACGGGCGTGATTTAATAGTCATTGTATTTATCTAACTTTTCCTTATTTTTTTATGCACTGCATTTGAACTGCTTATTTTTATTAAATATTTTAATATATTATTTTTATTTGTAGTATATATTAATATACACTACATTATATATTTTATAAAATAAGTAACATAATAATATCGCACAGTTATAATGTAATGTATAAAATTCATAGACAAGTTAGGTATTTATTATATGTGGTATAATTATAACCATAAAAATTATTTATATTATTATATTATTATGAAGACACGTTATATGTTATATGTATAATACCTCAAAACTTTAAGAAGAGCGTTTTATATTTATGGACGAAACAATCATCAAGGATATAATTCGTATTGCACGAAAGTGGCTTAAAAAAGAAGCTGCCAAAATAGACTCCAAACAGGTAATTAAAGATATTTCTGTCGAAGTGGAAACAGGCATGGGGTATTTCTTTATATTAACCATTGCTAATCTTATAGCACTTAGCGGATTAATTATTAATAGCATTCCGGTAATTATCGGTGCTATGCTTATTTCTCCCCTTATGGGACCTATACTGAGCGTTGGTTTTGCCTTTGTAACGGGAGATAAATTCGTCTGGGAAAAAGCTGCTAAAAAAATAGCCTTTAGCGTTATTTTAATTATTGCTGTAGCCGCCGTCGCAACTTATCTTTCGCCTCTTAAAAGTATAACGCATCAGATTATATCAAGGATAAAACCCAATCTATATGATCTTGCCATAGCCTTTTTTTCAGGACTCGCAGGTGCTGCTGCCATTTGTACTAAAAAAAATTATATGACTATTGTTCCCGGAGTTGCCATAGCAACGGCGGTTATACCTCCTTTGAGCGTAGCAGGTTTTGGTTTGGGAATAGCCGATTTTAAAATATTTGCGGGCGGTTTTTTCCTTTTTTTTACTAATTTTGTCGCCATTATAATCGCAACTGTAATAGTTTTCTTCTTTTACGGATTCAAACCCTCCCTTATATCCGAAGCGGATGTTTCAAGCCTTAAGAAAAGAGCGGCTGCGCTTACAGTAGTTCTCGTTATTATATCGATTCCTTTAATCTACACATTGCAAAAATCTATTGCGGAAGTTACTTTGAGAAATAATATACATGGTGTACTACAGAAGGCATTCAATAATTCAAGAAAATCAAATTTAGTAAACTTTAATTATATAAAAGGCAAGAATGGGGTGCTTTTAATTAATGCCGTTGTTGACACGGTAACTTATTTGACGAAATCGGAAACGAATGAGGCGGAAAAAAATATAAAGTATACTTTAAATAAAAATGTAAAACTATATATAGAACAGATTAAGGTGCTGCCTGGTGGATTAGAAGAAGAAGGTGCAAAGCATACCATTCTATCCATTGTCCCCCTAAAATCCCAATCCGATATTATAAAAAATTCAAGAGAGCATGCATTGTCGGTGATAAAGCGGATTTCTCAAAATATAGACAAAATTATTTCGCCTTCTAAAATTTTAAATTATAGTATAGGATTTAATAATAAAACACAAGGTATCTACGTCATTATGACAGTTGAAAAAGATAGGCAGTTTACGAAAGAAGAAGTATCGTGGATCAAAAGAACTATTTCGTTAAAACTTAATTTGCCGGTGTCTATTAAAGTCTATACTACGCCGTTTGTTCAGCCATTAATTTTTAAAACTGGAGAAACAGCTTTATCGGAGACGATGAAAAAATCTCTTGTTTCAATCAGACAAGCTTATGACAGGGATAAAAATATAAGAATCTTAATTAATGCATATACTGGTTCTACATTTTATTCCAAGGAAAGGCTAAAATTGGCGGGGAAAAGAATTAGCGCAGTTATCGTGGTTCTTAATAAAAAATATAAAATACCTATGACAAAAATTAAAACAGCGGTTTATAAGAGCAAAAAATCCGAAGCACCTTATATCAACATAACCGTACATTAAAAAATTTCAATAACAATAAGATACAAAAAGTATCATTTTTATATTTAGTTTTTTTACAAGATAAGTTATAAAAAAAACACTATTTTAAACGCCTCATAAATAATTTTGCTGGATAAAATATTTTCCGATGCGCAAAACTTTTGAAATTATAATCGTATATTATATTATAAAACAATAATAGGGCTTGATATATATTATGCAGGTCGATGAATGCCGCGAACAACATAAAGCGTACTTTTAAAATTTTTTTAGATCAAGCCCCTTATACCGCTGTTTGTGCATTTTATTTGCAAAAGTAACACGAATCGTCAATTTCGCACTTTTCCTCAATGATAATCAATGATAATTATGTTAAATTCATCAGCCAGTGTATCCGACAGCTATGGAATTTCGTATTTACTTTTTGTAAAATAATTTGCCTCTTTGTTTAATTTACGCTATTATTGAAAATTAGAGAGTTGCCCATTTTCTTCCCGCATGCATTTTTCATCTTTTTCTTCCCGCATGCATTGTTCATTTTCTTCCCGCATGCATTTTTCATACTAGCGGCATTTGCGTTTGTAATACCTAGACTGCTAAATCCTAAAAGCATTAAAAACATAAACATTGTTAAAATAATTTTTTTCATAATTTAAATCTCCTAATAATTAAAGTTGTTAATATATTACAACCCCTTGTTGTAATATATTAATATGCTTATTATACTCATTAAATAGTTTAGAATATGTCTCTTGAGTGACAATATAATGATATAATGAGTATCCAATTTATTTATTTCCTTACTCCCATCTGCATTTGCACATATTTTTAATTTCAACGCAACGTAAATTTAATCTGTTTGCAACATTTACGTCATAATACCCCAACAATCGTTATGATATTATATTTTTACGGTTATATTTTCCATATTGAAAATATCAATTTGAATGTTATAATAAAAAGGAGCGATTATAATGGAAGAAATTAAAAAAAGCGAAGATTATATGAATATGAGTTTATCGGTTTCCCCCGAAAAATATTTTGACAGCAGGTTTGACGGTCAAGAAAAACTCTTTACTGAAAAATTTAACGGGCAGAAAGTGCAGTTAGACGAGCGGTTTAACAGCCTTGAAACAAAGTTAGATGCGCGGATTGACAGCCTTGGAGCAAAAATTGATAGCGTAGATAAGAAACTTTCGTCCAAAATTGACGATGTAGATAAAAGGCTTTCGTCTAAAATTGATGGCGTAGATAAGAGACTTTCACTGGGATTTACTTTAATAATGGCAGTTCTTGCAGTTTTGGTGGCGCTGCACTTTTTAAAATAAATAAAGCAACTGCATTGTCTGTCAAACAAAAAATCATCCTATATAAAAACTTTTAACCCCACATCCTGTTGCTTTTAGGTATTTTTAAGTATCATAATCAGTTTTATCATGCATGTCCACATTACAACTTTTTTAGGTTTGACTTTTGCCGCAAGCCTATCGTAAAATGTTTTTAAAGCGATGTAAAATCTTACTTCTTTTAAAAATCTATATATTTCCTTAAATCACCGTTAGAAACTAATAAAATTGCTTCAACATATAATAAATACTGGATTCTCGCTTTCGCGGGAATGACAACCGCTGGGTGAAAAATTAAATACCTTCAAAGTCATTCTTGCGAAAGCGGGAATATAGAAATAAATTTTCTATCGGCAATTTTGGGTTTTATTTATATAGTTATCTCGAGTTTGGATTAAATATAGGAGCATATCCCCGCATCTCATACTCTGTCACAGACAAAACGCCTGCAGGTATGACGTGCATGAAAGGATAAACATCACTCGGTTTTACTTTGAACATTTCCATTGCATTATGACATACGGTGTAAGTAACCCCTTGTTTGCTCAATGCACGCAGAAGAGAAGCCCAAACATCATATTTCATATTAAATTCATCTGCCGCCAAAACACCTCCGCCATAAAATACAATATGTATTTTATATTGGTATCCTTTAGGTTTTAGATAGCGAATAATCATAGCGGCGTTCAAAAGAGCCTCTTTCAACTGCGGACCTACTGCACCCACGGCAAGAAGAATCTTCACTGGCTGATGGTGTTTAAAGAATCCTCCAAACGACAATTTTGGATTTTGCGGTATTGTAGGGACATTTGGAAACGGTATTACGTTAACATTGCCTGAGCTTGCTTTAACGATTGTGGCATAAAATAGCAATGACAGAGAAACCGTCATTATTAACAATATTTTTTTAAACATTGTTTCACCCTCCTTAAATTAATATTAATTTAATAAATGATTTCGCATATAAGCAAATTATTATATTTATATATTATATATAAATATAAAATACAATATAACATTAAAAAAGCAAAAATAAAATAAAATAAAATATTATATTATATTATATTATAATATATTATATCAGTATAGTTAATACAGCACAGAAGAAATGTTTACCTTAATTCTTCTATAGAAATTTATTTTATGGATTTCCACTTTTGCGGGGATTGCTTTGAGAGAATTTATCGTTTCACTCGTCTGGTGTCATTCCTGCGAAAGCGGAAATCCTGCACTGTTTATTATTGACAGTTTTTATGGAGGAATTAAAGATAATATATCTTAATGCAATATTAATTAAAAATCAGTATAATAAAATTAATATTCGGTAAATGCAAGAAAATTAAACACTAATATTAATATTAATATATAATATATAATATTAATTATATATGGATTAATAAAACTATAAATTGCCGATAGAAAATTTATTTTCTGGATGAGCCGTCTAAATACCGACGGCTTTAAAGCGTACCTACCCACGCAGGAATGACTTTGCAGGTATTTAAGTTTTCACCCGATAGGTGTCATTCCCACGAAAGCGGGAATTTAATGTTCCATATAACTTTAAAGCTATTTTAAAGATTTCTATCGTCAATTTTGGATAAAATTAATATTCGGTAAACGATTCAGTAAACGGAATAAAGATTTAATGTTATAACTATAGTTATAAACAGATGATAGAATCATTCAAGTGAAGTCATATTTATATGCAGTAAAATATTATTATTATGAAATTATTTCCATTATTTAACAAAAGGCGCAGTATATTATTATTTTTTTTTCTATTTATAGTAATATTTTCCTTAAGTTCTATATTATTTTTAACATCACCGTATTTTGATAATATAGTAAAAAATTACGCGCAAAATTATTTAACAAAAATTTTACATAAAAAAACGACTATAAAAAAATTAAAGATTTCTTTTTTTGCTCCTCAAATATCAATTACAGATTTAAAATTAAAAGGTTTTGCATCTGTAAAAAATATAAATATATATTTTGGAAGATTTCATTTTTTTGACAGAAAGATTATAATAAACAAAATTTATGTTGGTAATCCCGTCGTAAAAGTAATTTTAAAAAATAATAAAATATTTAATTATAAAGGTTTTCAAAAAACTGTAAAGGATTTTTCCAAAAAATCTTTTTTCTCGTTCATTTCGGCATCGGTTAATAATATAACGGCGCATAGAGGCGATTTAAAACTTAGTAATATAGGTTTAAAACTGCATTTAACCGTAAAAAAATTCCAATTTAGCTTTTTAATTAAAAAAGGCAGCCGAGCTTTTTTTAAAGGTGGTTACGGACAATTTTTAAGTTATAATGCCCCATATATTCATTTAAAAACAGCAAAGTATAATCAAATATTTTTCTCGTCTTCAAAAAATATTCATATATTTAACAATTTTGTTAAAGTAAACAATCTTTTTTTTAGCGCAAATTATTTCCAAACTTTTACAAGCGGGATAATTTCTTTCAAAAAACGTTTAAACAATAATTTAAATAATAATTCCAATAATTCAATAAATAGTGATTCCGGCAGCCAAAATTATCTAAATGAACATCCCGATTTAAAAAACGGTGTAAAACAAAATAATAAAAATAATCAGAGTTTATCATTTATTAATTCTATTGTTAAGTATATTCCTATTCACGGTTTTTATATCACTTCAGATTTAAGCATCCCGCATTTATCTAAACTTCCTAAAAATATAAAACCATTTTTGATTAACGGAGGATTAAATTTAAAAATACATGCGGCAGGTAATTTATATAATAATTTAAATATAAGCAGTAAAATAAAGTTGACAAATTTTATTTTTTCGGGAGCGGATATTAAAAAGGGACTTATACTTGCAAATTATTCCGTTAAAAAAGAAAAAGAAAACGAAAATAATAAAAATATAATAAATAAAAACGAAAATAACGCAAATAGAAATATTTTTCCTTTTAGAGGAGTAATAAAGTTTCCTAAAATTGAATTAACAATATTTAAGGGTAAAT
The DNA here is from genome assembly GCA_027365695.1 of Candidatus Acididesulfobacter sp. GTDB lineage: Bacteria > SZUA-79 > SZUA-79 > Acidulodesulfobacterales > Acidulodesulfobacteraceae > Acididesulfobacter. The sequence continues at coordinate 8,547 of DAHXMB010000107.1, forward strand.
TTTATTCAAAAGGAAAAATAAATTTAGCGGATATGCAGGGAAAATTTAATTCTGCATTAAATAAATTGTCAATAGGGGATATTATAGATTTTTATGATGCCGAAAAAATCCCTCAATTTACAGGAAATGTTTACGGAAAAGTTAAAACGTTTATTAAAATAGGGAAAAATTTTTATGTAGCAAATTTAGAGCATATTATAGTGAAAAAACCTGTTGAATTATTTAAATACAGATCAAAAGGCATGAGAAAAATTATTTCTATTAATTATTTAAATAATATTAATGTATCGGGAAATACTTTAATTAATAATAATTCTGTTATACTAAGCGATATTAGAGCAAATTCAAAAAATGTAAGCGCAATTACTTCCGGTAAAATATCGTATCAAAACAAAGATTTATCTATTTTGATACGGGGAAAATATAAATCTATGCCTGAAATAAGTTTATTTAGTAAATATAAAAGCCGCTATTTCAGCCCTGCTTCTTCAGGTGCCGTAAAAGTGCATTTTAAAGGAAATTTTCATGCGATTTCTTTTTTTATTACAGGAAAATTAAAATCATTATATATCAATAAATATTTTAAAAACTACGGCGGGAAATGTATAATAAATATCTTGCCTCACGGAACGGTTTATTTTAAAAAAGTCTTATTAAAAGAAAAACAAGGCGGAAATAGCAATAGCAACATTGTCAATGGTAAAAATGACAGAAATATAACAAATAAAACGGCAGTAAAATCGCCTATTATGAAGAATATGAATATGAATAGCGGAAATAATAATCAGAATAATCAGAATAATCGGGGTATAGTCAGTTTTTCGGGTAAAGTATTTAAAGTAAATAAAAAAAGTATAATAAAAGGTAATTTTAACGCTTTAAATATTCATTTTTATACTAAGAATATTTCAGGTATGCTGAATGCAAAAGGGAGGATAGGCGGAGCTTTTTCAAATCCGAATGTTTATATTGCTTTATTTTCTAAAAAAGTAAATATTTACGGACAATATTTATATAAAGTAAATTCAAATTTAATAATAAATAAAAGAAATTTAAAAATTAAAAAATTATCTGCCGTATATAAAAATATTATACAAAAAGGTCATCATTCTATTACGCCAGTGAATAATATTGGCGTAAAGCGCGTAAAGCGGCGGGGGGGTCAGCCCGCTGCCGTGCCTGCTATTACACATTCTATTACGCCCCCCGCCGTGCTTTCTGTTGCTTCATCTATTATTTACGGTTCGGGTATTATTGACTTTAAGGCTTCAAAAACAAAAAATTACAATTACGACGTAAATATTTATGCAGACAATATAAAACTTTCAAATTTAAATTTAATGAAAAATTTAATTAAAAGTAAAAATGTTAATAATATAAATATAAAAGGTGTGTTAAATTTCAATCTCCATTTAGGCGGATTTTTCAAGTTTCCTATGGTTAGCGGTGATATCAGCGCAAAAAAAATATATTTAAATAATTATTATTTAAATACCGTCGGCGCAAAGCTTTTATCTTCAAATAAAAAAATAAAAATAAATATAAACGCTTTAAACGGAAAAATAGATACGATTGCTTCTATAGGGTTAAAAAATGGATATCCATTCAAGTTCTTGTCTAAAATAAAAGATGCAAGTATAAATTATAAAAAAACATTGGTTACATTAAACGGCGGTGTTTATGGCAGCGGCAAATTAGATTCGCTTGAAAATTCCGATGTTTTTAGCAAATTTGATTATGCATATATAAAACACGGTTCAATGTTTTTAAAAAACGAGAAAGATATACGCTTGGCATATATAAACCGCAGATT
>DAHXMB010000139.1:0-6059 GCA_027365695.1 Candidatus Acididesulfobacter sp.
AGTTTTAGTGCCTTTTATAGCTATTACGTTATTTTGCAGATCTACATCGTCCCATTTAAGATTAAAAACTTCGCCTTTGCGGCAGCCGGTATAAATTAAAAATGTTATTAAATCTTTAGTAAGCTTATTAGTGGCGCCTGCTATAAGCTTATCTATATCCGAATCGGATAATGTTTTAAGGCGGGATAGTTCGTTAAGTTTTTTAATGCCGGTTGCGGGGTTTTTGTCGAGATAACCGCGCTCAATACAGAAGTTAAAAAAGTGGTGCAGCGTTGTTATTTCAAGATTAATCCAGCGAAAATTTATTTCCGATTCTCTTTTAGTTATGTTTTTATTGCTTTTCATAGCTTCTAATTTCCTTTGCAGCTGATAATATTTTATATCTTGCGTTGTAATGCCGGTAATATCCCTATTTATAAAAGTAAAATGACTGAAAGCTGTTGTTTTATTTTGAATATGTTTTTTTGTCGTGTTTTGATTTTTTATATATTCTTCCCAGACGTCCTTAAATATTCTTACCTTAATAAATTTTACAGGTATATCAAATTTATTTCTAACGACGTCCGCCTGCAGAGCGGCAGCTACTTCTTCGGCGAGCTTTTTATCTTTGGTCTTGCAGGATAGCTGATGATGTTTTTTGTCTGCCCTGAACTCACACCACCAGATATTACCTCGTTTATATAGTCTCATATTTCAGTTAAAAAATGTATGCGTTTTTGTATGTAAAATATACGTATTTATACCTATTTATATACATTTTTTACTTTTTATTGTCAAGAAAGATTTTCTCAGAACGGCTTATTCACTGCGGTTTTAAGTGGTGCGCCCGGAGGGAGTCGAACCCACGACCTGCAGATTCGTAGTCTGACGCTCTATCCAGCTGAGCTACGGGCGCTTCATTATAATAAAATGCAATAACATATTGCTTATGTATGCTATATTATTACATTATATCTCCGCAATAAGGACAATATTTTATTCCGGGCAGCGGCGGAATAGTCATGCCACATTTTTTGCATATTTTATCCGAATCTAAACTATTTAATTTTTTATATAATTTTTCTTCTAATTTTTCAATAAATTTTTCAAAATGCTTTAAATCTTCCTTTTTGAAATTTTTAGTTATCGATTCAATAATTACAGTATCTTTTTCAATCCTTGCTTCAAGTTCTTTTCTGTTAATGTAAAAATAAACTTTAAATTTGTTAATTTCTTTTCTGGTAACTAATTCTTCATCTATAAATTTTTTAAAGCTTTGACTTATAATAGACGGAGCAAGTCCTGTTTCGTCTTTTACTCTTTTAGTCGTAATCGGCTTTTTATCATTCTTAAGAAAGTGCTTTATAATCATTGCGTAAACCATAAACTCAGAAGGACCCATAAGCCTTATTTGGAAATCGTTAATTAAATATCTGCTTGTCCATAACGCAATAGAAATATAATAATACTTTTTTAAAAGATCTATTACTCCGCTTAATAATTTGTTTATAATTATTGCGTCTGAATCGTCAAAACTGCAAAATTCAAGCGCTTTTAAATTAATAAAATTAAATTTTTGGAGGAGCGTATAAGATAAAATATAATTTGTTTTTCTTTTATCTTCCGTTAAAGTTGATTTTTTTATTAATTTATTGTCCTGCAATGTTTTTAAAACAGTGGCAAGATGCGGTGTTGAAATATACAATTTATTGAGTTCTTTGTAAGATACGATGATACCTGTTTTTTCAAAATCTTTTTTTTCTTTTTCTGTAGAATGAGTAAATTTATAAGCAAAATATGCAAATATAGTAAATTCAATGTCGCTAAGATAAGCAATTTCTTTGTTATCTGGCGGTATATTTGTTATAGTGTCTTTTATAAATTTGTCTCTATTTAAAAAAAATAGACTTAAAATTATATAAAATTTAGTTTGAAGATTTTTCATAAATTCCTCCGAAATGACTTTTTATTTTTTGGTATTTATTACTATAGTTAGTTATTATATGTATATAAATATTAACTATACTATATACTATACTATACTATACTATACTATAAACATTACACAATATTTACAGTATAGTCATACTTTACTATTGTATCATAAAATTTAATAATGTAAAACAAAATATTTATGTAAATCATAAAATATTATATTTAAACACTAATATAAGTATATTTTTATATAAACCTAAAACAATGACTTTTAATCCTGCAAAAGAAACTATCTATAAGTTATAAAAGTTATAATGTCAAATAGCTCTGGATTCCTGCCTTCGCGGGAATGACAACCAAAATGTAAAATAACAAAGCCTCACAAAATCATTCTTGCGCAGGCAGGTACGTTTTAAAGCCGTCGGCATTTAGACGGCTCATCCAGAAAATAAATTTTCTATCGGCAATTTTGGGGTTGACAAAATATCTTGACTTAAATTTAATTATAAGTATAATAAACAATTACTATAAAATTAATAGATAATATATATAACTAAACTATAAACTAAATAATCATATAATTAAGCTATAAATAAATAATCATATAATTAAGCTATAAATAAAATATATCAAATATTAATATATTATAAGGGAGTATAAATAATGTCAAGAGCTTGCAGTGTTTGCGGAAAAAGTATTCAATTCGGCAACAAAGTTTCCCATGCAAATAATAAAACTAAAAAAGTATCTCTGCCTAATCTGCATATAGTCAAAGCCGATTTTAACGGAATGCATAAAAAAGTCAAAGTTTGTTCTAAATGTCTAAAGGCAGGCAAGATTATAAAAGTAATCGCCAAATGATCTTGAACGGTCTCGTTCCATTTGTCTTCTCCTGATTAAATTAATTAATTATAAATTATAATTTAATTATACAGGACTGACACAAAATTTTGAACGGTCTCAATATTAATATTTTTTTAATGAATATACAAGAAAATCGCCGTCTTACATTCATTGAAACAGGAAGCTCACGTCTCTTAACCTAACTTCACCAATTTTATTATTTAAAATTATAACTTATTGATATTACTATATTTTATTTTCTATTTTGTAATCCCTATAAAAGTTTGCGTGCCCCAATAAACACTGTAATATCAGGTGTTTGCCGTTAATAGTGGTGAAGTTGGGTTAAGGCGGAAGTAGTTCTATCTCACCATTAATAAGTAACTCTATTTACTTTAATAACGCCTTTTATTCCTTTTATAGAATTTAAAATATTATCAATCTGAGCTGTATCCTTAACCTCTATGTCAAAGATATGTATTGCTCTGCCGTCTTTAAGCGTCCTTACCTGAGCTTTTGCAATATTTGCGCCACGATCAGACATAACTGCGGCAATTTCGGCAAGTATACCTTTCTTATCTTCTGTAACAATATTTATTTTAGTTTCAAAATAACCGAGTTTTGATATTTCTGCCGTTTTCCAGCTGACGTCTATAAGTCTGGTTTTATCCTCACCCATCATATTCTTACAATCGGATTTATGAACTATAACGCCTCTGCCTCTTGAAATATAACCTACAATTAAATCTCCCGGAACGGGATGACAGCAGCCTGCTATCTTATAAAGCAAATCTCCGCCGAAAGGCGAGGTGATAATATTTTTATTGTTTAATGAAGATTGAATTTTGATTTTTTGAAGAATTTTTTGAATAACATTTCCTGTCCTTTTGGTGATTAATGATAGTCCGCCTGAATCTTTAAAACCGGGAATAACCGATGAAAAAATATTTTTAGGCGAATATTTGCCGAAACCTATTCCCGCATATAGTTCTGATTCGTCTTTAAGGGAATAATGATTTATCGCAAGAGCTGTTAATTCATTAAATTCAATCTTTTTATCTCCTAATTTTTTAAATTCTTTTGCTAAACTGTCTTTTCCAGAAGCAACGCTTACTTCTCTTTCCTGCTGTCTTATCCAGTTTCTGATTTTAGATATAGCTTTGGAAGATTGAGTGTAATTAAGCCAATCTTTGGAAGGATGATGCCCTTCTCTAGTTATAATTTTCACAATATCGCCGTTTTGCAATTTATATCTTAACGGAATTATATTGCCGTTCACGATAGCGCCTGTAGTCTTGTCTCCGATTTCAGTATGAATATAATAAGCAAAATCAATGGGCGTGGAATCTTTAGGCAAGGCAATCACATCTCCTTTAGGAGTAAAAACATAAACGTCTTCCTGAAAAAGATCAACCTTAACGCTGTTTAAAAACTCCTGCGGGTCCTTAACCTCTTTCTGAAATTCAACAAGCTGCCTTAACCAGTTAAACTCTTGTAAATCTTCACTGCCTGAACTTAAAGATGTAATATTTTCTTTATATTTCCAGTGAGCCGCTATCCCAAATTCGTCAATAAAATGCATTTCTTTAGTTCTAATTTGTATTTCTACACGCGATCCTTCAGGTCCGATAACCGTCGTGTGAAGCGATCTGTACATATTTGCTTTGGGCATAGCAATATAATCTTTAATTCTGCCGGCTACAGGTTTCCATAAAGAATGGACAACACCAAGAACTTCATAGCATTCATTTACATTGTTAACTATAACCCTTAATGCTATTAAATCATATATTTCTTCAAAGCTTATATGCTGCTCCGTCATTTTTTTATAAATGCTGAAAAAATGTTTAGGTCTTCCGTAAATTTCGGCTTCAAAGAAATTACTCTTAGAAAGATTTTCTTTTAAAATATCGGCAACTTTAGAAATATATTGTTCTCTTGCCAATTTTTTACTGCTTATTTTTGAAGAAAGGTCTTTATATACCGCAGGATTAAGATATTTTAGCGAAAGGTCTTCCAGCTCGCTTTTTATTGAAAATATACCTAATCTGTTTGCTAACGGGGCAAAAATATCTAAGGTTTCCTGAGCTATTTTTATTCTTCTTTCTTCCGATAAAAAATTAAGCGTCCTTAAATTATGGAGCCTATCCGCAAGTTTGATAATAATAACTCTTATATCTTTAGCCATTGCGACAATCATTTTACGGATATTTTCGGCCTGAATTTCTTCTGAAGACTTGAAAGAAAGTTTGCTTATTTTTGTAAGTCCATCGACTATAAAAGCAATTTCATCTCCAAATTCTTCTTTTATCTGATCTAATGTAATAAGAGTATCTTCAACCGTGTCATGAAGAAGCGCGGCAACTATTGAGGAGCAGTCCATTCTAAGACCTGCAATTATTGAGGCTACTTCTATAAGGTGGGTAAAATACGGCTCTCCCGATTCTCTTAATTGCCCTTTGTGAACTTCCCGAGAAAAATCGTAGGCTTTTTTTAAAAGTTTAAATCTATCGCTTTGTATATCATTTAAATCAATATCCGTTATATTACTAATGCTGCCTTTAAAATTATCACGTAAAATATTTGTTTCGTTAAATTCGTTGGATATTTTAATAGTATTTATTTTAGTAATATCTGTATCAACAGTATCTGTATTTTCGTCTAAACTCATAAAATATCTTTATTAATTGGAACAACGTATCCCTGCGCTATTTCTCTTAAAGCAACGACAACAAATTTATTTTTTGCATCAACTTTAGGTTTAGCTCCGTTATAAAGCTGTCGAGCTCTTTTTGCCGTAATTATAACTAGGGCAAATCTGTTTTCAACATTAACAAGACAATCTTCTATGGTAACTCTTGCCATTATAATCTCCTTTTAATATTTAATATTTAAAAATTTCGTGATCTTAAATTTAAATTTATTATATGACAGCGTCAGTATTATATTAATAGTTATTTAAATTTTAATTTTTTTTTATTTATTTCTCGCTTAATTATTGCTTATCTACTTGATTACATTTTAATTTATTCTCTTATTAACTTACTCACGCGATTGAATTTTAGATTATACTCTAATTTATTTATTTATATATATATTATAAAAAAGCATTTTTGCATCTTTCCGCTATTATAATAGACTTAAGTTTCAAATATGCTTTTCCTAGAACATCATTGGTAATCGTATAATTATAAAAATAGCTCAGGAAACCTTAGATATTTTTGCCCCGTTAGCAAACAGATTAGGTATATTTTCAATAAAAAGCGAGCTGGAAGACCTTTCGCTAAAATATCTTAATCCTG
>DAHXMB010000151.1:0-3036 GCA_027365695.1 Candidatus Acididesulfobacter sp.
TATCTGACAAAAGAGAATTTTTTTGAAAAAGTGAAATATATTAGACCAGTTGTAAATTTTAATATAAACGACGAGGAAAATACTTTATATATCGATTTTCTCGAAAGTCATTTAGGAAAATACAAGGGAATAAATAAATCGGATAGCTTTATATCAATTTAATTATATCACAATATAATTTATATTTCTAAATTTATTTTTTTACCTGAATAAACCTTAAAATTTAAAAAAAATAAATTCCCCTACCCGCATATTCAATCAGCAGTAGGGGAATAAATAAATCGGATACCTTAAATTATAAATTATAGGATAAATCTGATATGTTTTTATTTTTAAAAGTAGATATAGACTTTATAATAAATTATGTATTATAATAGTAATAAATTAATTAGTGGAGATTTCTATAATGAAAATTATATTAGAAATAAAAGATGACGAAAAGGCAAAAACTATTGTAAGATTTCTAAACCAGAATCCCTATATAAAAATTAAAGATATTGAAAATATCAAAAAAAAGAAAAAAGCATTTGATATAAACCAAATGTTCGGCTTATGGGAAAAAAGAGCAATTACAAAAGAAGAAATTAGAGAAAAAGCGTGGGGTTATTAAAGTGGTTTTGTGCGATACTGATGTGATAATAGAATTTTTTAAAGGAAATGTTTCCGCAAAAAATATACTGGAAAACGATATTTCACCAGAAAATATTGCTCTAAGCTCAATCAGCGTTATGGAACTTTACTTCGGAGCTAAAAGCAAAAAAGAACTTATTCTTATAAAAAAATTTCTTTCCAATTTTGAGATTTCAAGATTAAATGAAGAAATTACGGACTTATCTCTAAGCTTAATAGAAATTTATTCCAAAAGCCATGGTCTTAAAATACCAGATGCACTAATAGTCGCCACATCCATTTACAATAAAATACCATTATTTACTTACAATAAAAAAGATTTCAATTTTATAAAGGAATTAAAATTATATTCATAAAATAAGTCGGCATCTCGTAAAAAACATATATAATAGACGACAAAAAAGAAATATTGATTAATATGATGTTTTATCTCATTTTATTTCAAGTATTATAATATTCTTTCCGCTATACAACACTCCGACTTTGCCTTTTTCCGCTTAAGCTGTTTCCTCCGCCGATAGCACTCTTTTTATTTTTTATCTTATTTTTTGTTTTTATCCTATTGATTATATAATTGCTTAAATTATATTTATATAAAATTTCAGGTTCCGATTTAATGTTTTCTAAAAAATATTTTATTCCGAATCCTGTGCAGATACCGAAAAACAGCATTCCTATTATCATATACCTGCCTGATTCCTGAACGTCTTTTATAATAGGCAAAACATCAAGAACATATACAAAAGGGTCAAATACTCTTATGTTATCTACTATATGAATTAAGGGAGATAACGCCATTAACAGAAAAAATATAAAAGCTGTTAAATAAAATTTAAAATCAGCGAGTTCGTTTTTTTCTTTATTTTTTATTTTATCTCTATTTTTATTATACGGATTTTCAAAATTTAATTTATTATTTTTTAAGTTGCCGCTATTTAAATTATTGTTGAGACCGTTATTGTCTAAACCATGATTATTTAAACCGCTATTATCTAAGCCGTCATTATTTAACCCGCCTTTAATTGCTTTATTTTTCTTTTTAAACTTTAAATAATAAACTATTCCCGCAATAAAAAAAATAATAGGGACATAGCCTAAAAAGTTATTAGAATTCATTCCTCTATCAATAATAGGATAAAATTTATTAAAATAAATCGCTTTTGTTAAAGGCAGGAGCATATGGTTAAAAAACGGCGGTATAAATAAATTAACTATCGTGGCGCTGTATGCTTTAGTCCAGAATAAAGTAGGATTAATCTCTAATATTCCGGGTTTTAAATAAACATAATATATAGCGGGAAGCAAAAAAGGAGATGAAACAAAAACAAATAAACCTGTCATTAATAATAAACTTTTTATATATTTCTTATTAAACGCTTTATTATTATAAATATTATTCTTAATCCATTGTTTTAATAATTTTAAATTAAAACCGCTATTTTTTCCATTATTGTTTTTATTATGATTTAGTTTATTGTTTGCATTATTTATTTTATTCTTATCGTTTAAATTTGCATTGCTTGAATTTTCTATATTCTTTATGTCGCTTTTATTGTTTAAATTTGCATAATTTGAATTGTTTATATTCTTTATATTATTTTCATTGTTTAAATCCGCATTGTTAGTATTTGCATAGTTTGCATTTCCTATAATATTTATCTGCCTTAAACTGTATTCTTCCGAAATGAACCGATAAACTATAAAAAATAAAGAATAGACTAAAAGCATTGCCGTAAATTCGTAAAATCCGGCGTAAGTAGCAAGAAATAGACCTATCACGGCGCCAATCGCATTTTTTGCTTTCGGTTCTTTATAAAGCCTGTTAAAAAATAATATATATAAAGGAATGCCGTAACATGACCAAATATTAATATCTCCCCATCTTGCCTGTTCTATTAATACGGGAGAAAAGGCAAATATCAAACCCGTAAAAAATGAAGCGGTTTTATTTTTTAAAACGTCGTTTGCAAGAAGATATGCAAAATATCCGTTTAAAAGACTTGATAATAAAAATATTATATTAAATGCAAGTAATAGATTATGAGAAAAATAATAAATAATAGAAGCTATAAAAGAATTAACCGGCATATCGGTCGTAACGTAAAGAGGAACTCCAAAAGGATAATAAACCAAATGCGTAAAATATGGCAATTTGTGAAGAATAAAGACGTAATGATAAAACTCCCAGAAAAACCAAGTCATTAAATACTGGTCTCCGCCGTTTCCGGGAATAGCGGAAGAAAAGCTAAGGATTAAAGGATAAGTCATAAAAACAAAAATCAGAAAATACAGGAATAAAATTAATAATGTAAAACCTGCTGTTTTTAAGATGTTTGTTTTCATAATCAGGCTATTTTATATAATTTTATTATTTATTATTTATTATTTATTATTTATCATCTATTA
>DAHXMB010000168.1:0-1968 GCA_027365695.1 Candidatus Acididesulfobacter sp.
TCATGTTCTTGGCAAAATGATAGGAAAATTAGGAGTATCTTATTTTATAAAAAAAAGAAAATATAAATTGTTCGGTCTTAAAGAAAAAGAGTTTGAGAATCATCTTAAACATATCGGCGACAAATTTGGCGATTTAAAATATTTTTATGAAGTTTCTTACGGTGAAATTATTTTAAATGTTTACATAAAAGGCATTTCAACCCAAAAGCTTCACGACGGTATAAAAATCATAGACGATATTGTGCTTTCAGAGTTTAATAATTTTATTTACGGATATGACGATGATGAGTTAGAAACCGTTTGTTCGGCTTTGCTTAAAAAAAATAAAATTACCGTTGCTATTGCAGAATCGCTCACAGGCGGTTATATTTCAAATAAATTAACCGATCCGCCGGGAGCTTCGGCTTATTTTATTTTAGGAGAGGTAGTTTATTCCAATTTTGCTAAAATAAATGAACTTGGCGTTGATGAAGATATTATAGAAAAATATGGAGCGGTATCTTCCGAATGCGCTGTTTTAATGGCTGAAAATATCAAAAAAAAAGCATATTCCGATATAGGCGCAGCAGTAACCGGTTTTGCTGGACCAAAAGGAGAAACTGATAACTATCCTGTTGGAACCGTATTTATAGCTTTGTCTTCGGATAATATTCAAGAGGTCAGAAAATATAATTTTTCAGGCGCAAGAAATGAAATAAAAATTTATACTTCCAAAATGGTTTTATTCTGGATTTATAGACTTATACGGGATAAACAATGAAATAATAATAATAATAAAATATTAAGTATTTAATTCTTAAAATTGCCGATAGAAATTATTAAATTATTAAAAGTGCAGCAATGCTTTAGCAAGACAAGACAAAAATAGATGAGCCGTCTAAATACCGATGGCTCTAAACCGTACCTGCTCGCGCAGGAATGACGCCCAAAAAGTAACGATAAACTATTCTATAAAAATTTAACAATAATGTAACAATAATTTAACCTGTTTTTAAAATTTTCTTAAAATTATTTTAACTTGATATTATAAAATTTATAATATAATATCAATATAATTAAATATAAATATTAAAATTATATACAATCAATATGCAATAATTGAAAATTGGAGGATAAATTATATTGTGACTTCAAAAATTAATAATTCCGAATCGTTAGACCAGCGCAGCTCAATTGTAGAAGAAAAAGAAAAAGAAAAAAATAAGAATAATACAAATTTAATTACAGAACAAAAGAAAAAGGCGCTTGAATTAGCTATTTCTCAAATAGAAAAGCAATTCGGCATGGGGTCTATTATGAAATTAGGCGGTAAACCTATTGTAGAGAATATACCGTCAATATCAACCGGTTCCCTTTCTTTAGATATAGCTCTCGGGATAGGCGGTATACCGCAAGGCAGAGTGATTGAAATATTTGGACCTGAATCTTCGGGGAAGACCACTTTGACATTACAGATAATTGCAGAGGCTCAAAAAAAAGGCGGTATAGCTGCTTTTATTGACGCAGAACATGCTTTAGACTTAAGTTATGCGAAGAAAATCGGTGTTAATGTTGATGACCTTTTAGTTTCGCAGCCTGGAACAGGCGAAGAAGCTTTAGAAATAGCTGATTCTCTTGTCCGCTCAGGCTCCGTTGATGTCTTAGTTATTGATTCCGTTGCGGCGCTTGTCCCTAAAGCCGAAATAGAAGGAGATATGGGTGATGCTCATATGGGGCTTCAGGCAAGGCTTATGTCTCAGGCTCTCAGAAAACTTAGCGTATCAATAGAAGGAACGTTAAAAGGAATATGCCTCATTGCAATGCTCAAACTATTTCTCTGAGAAAAAATATTTACTCTAAATCTGCCCACATTGGTAAGACTGTATGCAAGATCTACGTCTTTATTTTCCTGAAAAACTTTTATCTGATATTCATCCATCATACTAAAAGCTATCTTTGCAATAACTTCTTTTGAAAGGACTCCGAAAT
>DAHXMB010000170.1:0-2326 GCA_027365695.1 Candidatus Acididesulfobacter sp.
ATGGCATTTGCCGACATTTAATCCTGCAATTAATTTAAAAACTTTTATTGAAATAGCTGCAGGCGAGTTAGGGGTTAATCCTAAGTATTCTGTTTTGAAAAAATGGATGGTAAAAACGGCAGGGGTTTTTGATAAAAAAGCATCTGAGTTATACGAGATGCTGTATCAATATAAATTTGATTATCATTTTGATTCATCGAAGTTCAATGAATATTTTAACTATAAGCCTATGCCTTACGGCGAAGGCATAAAAGAAACGATTATATTTGCAAAAAAACCGGTAAATTATTTAACTAATTAAATAGTTATAATTTATAACGCCTTAAATAATAAAATAGGACATTGATTTATGAGAAAGCAAAAATATTCTATTACCGATAAAAATGAAATAGCCGATTTCCTGAACGATTCTATCGTAGGAATTTTGTCGATGATTGACCTTGACGGTTTTCCTTATTCCGTTTGCGTAAATTATTTATATAAAGAAGATAAATTTTATTTTCACAGCTCCAAATCGGGAAAGAAATTCTTAAGTCTCAATAAAAATCCTCAAGCGGCTTTTATAGTATTTAAAGAATATTCAGTTATTCCTTCCCATTTCTCCGGCTCGGATATTGCCTGCAATATCACGCAATTTTACAAATCGGTTCATATTCGCGGAACCGTAAAGTTAATAGAAGAAGATAACGGTAAAGTTTTGATTCTAAACGACCTTATGAAAAAGTTTCAACCGGAGCTCGGTTTTAAAAATATAGAACTAACCGATAAAGATTATTTTAAAAACATTAATTTAACCGCCGTTTTTGAATTAACTCCCTTAAATATCAGCGCAAAGTATAATTTTGGACAAAATTATACGAAGGAAAGATTGAATAACATCATAAACGGCTTACGCAAAAGAGGGACAAAATTAGATGCGGAAACCGCTGATATGATAAAAAACTATAACGATTTGAACTTAAAATCCTTATAGTTCGGAAAAATATAATCAGCCGATTTTTAAGTATAATAATATACACCGGAGCAACGGACGAAGTAAAAGGATTGTATCGGTATAATAGATGAATGACCAGATAAAGGCGTGAATTATTTAATACTTTTTGTACCGTAAAAAAAAGACTGATTTAACTGCTTATAAGCTTATAAATGAAGCATTTTTGCAATTAAATATTAACTAAATTTTTAAATCGGAGGTTTTTATGCAATATACTAATCTAGGCAGAACAGGGCTTAAAGTATCAAAACTATGCCTCGGAACTATGACATTCGGGTTTAATTTTAGAAATATCGGCGCCGTCGGACAGGAAGATGCGAATAAAATGGTTAAATACGCTTATGAAAGCGGAATAAATTTTTTTGATACTGCGGATATGTATTCTTTCGGACAGTCTGAAGAAATAACCGGCAATGCTTTAAAACAGCTTAATGTGTCAAGAGATAAATATGTTATCGCGACAAAGGTAAGATCTCCTTTAAGCGAAGAAGCTATGAGCGGCAAAGGAGACCTTAATAACGCCGGTCTTTCAAGAAAACATATCATAGAAGCTTGCAACAACAGTTTAAAACGGTTAAAAATTGACTATATAGATCTTTATCAGGTGCACGGATGGGATATGTCTTCTCCTATTGAAGAAACGCTGGAAGCTTTAGACTATTTAGTAAAGCAGGGAAAGGTTTTATATCTCGGAGTCTCTAACTGGACTGCGCGCCATATCATGAAAGCTTTGTATTTGTCTAAAGTTTATAATTATCATTCTTTTGTTTCCTTACAGGCTTATTACTCCCTTGCCGCAAGAGATTTAGAGCATGAACTTTTACCGTTATGCAGCGAAGAAGGGCTGGGAGTTCTTCCGTGGTCTCCACTTTCAGGCGGGTTTTTAACGGGAAAATATACTAAAGAAAATCCAAAACCGATAGGCGCAAGAAGAAGCGAATTTAATTTTCCTCCTGTTGACGAAAGAGGATACGACACCATAGATGTATTAAAGAAAATATCTAAAGATGAAAGTGTTTCAGTGCCTCAGGCAGCTCTTAGCTGGCTTTTACATCAAAAAGACGTGAGTTCCGTTATTATAGGAGCAAATAAAATGTCCCAGCTTGAAGACAATATTAAATCAATTAATATTAAACTGACAGATGAAGAAATAACCGAATTGTCAAAAACTACGTCCCCTAAGAAGCTATACCCGCAATGGATGGTAGAATGGCAGAATGAAAGGACGAGTTTTAATTTTAATAGTTAATAATAAAACTAATATAATAAAACTAATATAAAATTAAAAAAGGAGATTTGATAATATATTATATATTTAATTAATAATGTAAA
>DAHXMB010000202.1:0-10473 GCA_027365695.1 Candidatus Acididesulfobacter sp.
TTTACAGGCGGGATTAATTCAAATATTTGAATTAACGTTCGAATTAGCATGGAAAACATTAAAAGATTATCTTGAAAATGAAGGTTTTGATGTACCTACGCCGAAAAAAACATTGAGGCAGGCGTATCAATCAGGTATTATAGCAGAGGGTTTTTAGCTTTCTCATCCTTATTTATATACCTTATTTTTATTTATTTTCATTAGCAATATTTAACAATACAAAATGAATTAAATTTTTCTATTTTTCTTTTCTACTTATCTAAACCATTTAATTATTATTAATTATTAATTAACATTAATTTATTTTGAATTTATTTTGATGGATATGATATATGAAAAAATTTAATAAAGTATTAATAGCCAACAGGGGAGAAATAGCTTCCCGTGTTATAAGAGCATGTAAAGAATTAGGTATTAAGACAGTTGCTATTTATTCCGAAGCGGATTCCCAGGCTTTGCATGTTAAAAAAGCGGATGAAGCGTATCTTGTCGGTCCAGGTCCTATTTCAGGCTATTTAAATGTTAATAGAATAGTAGATCTTGCCGTTAACGTGGGGGTTGATGCTATACATCCCGGATACGGGTTTTTATCGGAAAATGCTAAATTCCCAGCATATTGCGAAAAAAGAGGTATTGTTTTTATAGGTCCATCGGCTAAATCTATAGCAATGATGGGTGATAAAATAGAATCAAAAAAACTTATGCGCAAAGCAGGTGTTCCCGTTGTAGAAGGTTCGGAAGGCGGAGTTATATCTGAAGAAGACGCATTGAGTATTGCACGGTCCATCGGTTATCCTGTAATGATTAAAGCTTCCGCAGGCGGCGGCGGCAAAGGGATAAGAATTTGTTTTAACGACGAGGACATTAAAAAAAATTTTTCGCTGTCTAGATCTGAAGCAGAAAAATCATTCGGAAATCCTGAAGTTTTTATTGAAAAATATATAGATAAGCCTCATCATATAGAATTTCAAATTCTTGCGGATAATTACGGCAACATAATACATCTTGGCGAAAGAGATTGTTCTATTCAAAGAAAACATCAGAAATTAATTGAAATTGCTCCGTCTCTTATATTAACCGAAGAATTAAGAAAAAGAATGGGCGAATCTTCTATTGCCGCAGCTAAGGCTTGTGATTATAGAAATGCAGGAACCATAGAATATATTATGGATAAAAACGGCAACTATTATTTTATGGAGATGAACACGAGAATCCAGGTTGAACATCCTGTTACAGAAATGATTACCGGAGTTGATATAGTAGGCGAACAAATTCAAATAGCAATGGGTAAAGAATTAGATATTAAACAGGAAGATGTAGTATTAAGAGGCTATGCTATAGAATGCAGGATTAATGCCGAAAATCCAAGAAAAGATTTTGCTCCCAGCACGGGGAAAGTCACGGCGTATTATTCTCCGGGAGGTATTGGCGTAAGGATAGACGGGTCTGTATATAAAGACTATGTTTTACCGCCTTTTTATGATTCAATGATTGCTAAGATGACTGTGTATGGAAGAACGTGGGATGAAACGGTAAGAAGAGCTTCAAGAGCTTTGCAGGAATTTGTGATTAAAGGCATAAGAACTACTATACCGTTTCAATTAAAAATAATAGAAGACGAAGATTTTATAAAAGGAAACTTTGACACTCATTTTATCGAAGAAAGGCAGTACCTGAGAGATTATAAAATACAGAGGGACCCCTCTGACAGAATTATTGCTATCTCAGCCGCAATTGCGGCATATTATGGAATATAAGAATATAATAAGATATATCATTAATAATAAATAATATAAAATTATAAATAAACTAGGATTAATAATTTAATAAAAATAGCAGGCATAATATGAGCGAAACAAAAGAAAAATACATTAGAAAAGTTGATTTTATGGAAGTTGCTTTAAGAGACGCGCATCAGTCATTGTTGGCTACAAGAATGACTACACCCGATATTCTTGGAATAGCCCCTGTTCTTGATGCTATAGGATTCTGGTCGTTAGAAGTTTGGGGAGGGGCCACTTTTGATTCGTGTTTAAGATTTTTAAAAGAAGACCCGTGGGAAAGACTTAAAAAATTGCGCAAATCTTATAAACACTCCCGTCTTCAAATGCTTTTGCGAGGGCAAAATCTAGTAGGATACCGTCATTATGCCGATGACGTTGTAGAAAAATTTATAGATTTAAGCGTTAATAACGGGATAGACGTATTTAGAATATTTGATTCATTAAATGATTTTAGAAATATCAGAAAATCGGTAGAAGCCGTAAAAAAAAGAAAAAAAATAGCGGAAGCAACTATATGCTATACGACAAGCCCTGTCCATACAAATGAATTATTTACTCAAATGGCATTAGAACTTGCAGAAATGGGAGCCGACGCTATTGCTATTAAAGATATGGCCGGTTTGCTTTCTCCTTTAAAAGCTTATGAACTAGTTTCTATGATTAAAAAGGCGGTTAATCTGCCTGTCCATGTACATTCGCATTCAACAGGCGGTTTCGCGTGTATGTCATTATTGAAAGCCGTTGAAGGCGGAGCGGATATTATAGATACGGCTATATCTACAATGTCCGGCGGGACATCGCATCCGCCGACGGAATCTATGGTATTTACTCTATCAGAAATGGGTTACGATGTAGATCTCGACCTTGAAAAGCTTAAAGAAGTTGCGGATTATTTTAAAAACGTAAGGAAAAAATATAAGGCTTTTGAAAGCGAATATACAAATATTAATACAGATGTGCTTGTGACCCAAGTTCCCGGCGGAATGATGTCAAATCTTGCAAACCAGCTTAAAGAACAAAATGCTCTTGATAAGATGGATGAGGTTTTATATGAAGTACCGCAGGTTCGCGAAGATTTCGGATATCCTCCTTTGGTTACTCCTACTTCGCAGATTATTGGGACTCAGGCTGCCCTTAATGTAATAACGGGAGAAAAATATAAAGTTATAACAAGCGAGGCAAAAAATTATCTCAAGGGATATTATGGCAAAGCGCCTGCAGTAATAAACGAAGATGTTAGGAAAAGGGCCCTCGGCGATGAAGAATTTATAACTGTAAGGCCAGCCGATCTTCTTGAGCCTGAATTAAAACAGAATATAGATAAAATTAAAGAATTTATAGCCGGTGATGAAGATATTATGAGCTATATATTATTTCCCCAGATTGCTATTGAATTTTTCAAAGACAGAAAAGACGGAAAATTGCCGGATTATACCGCTCAAAACAGTGAAGGAGAATATTCGTCCGATATGTCAAACGGATTAGTTCTGTCCAATGAATTTGCGGAAGCCGAAAAATTTAGAGACAGTGATCTTGTACCGAGCGAGTTTATAGTTACGGTTCATGGCGAGAACTATAGGATAAAAATAGCCGGAGTAGGGCACAAAGCAGACCAGAAAAGACCGTTCTTCTTAAATGTAGACGGTACTATGGAAGAAGTTACCATCGAATCGCTTACAGAAGTAGTTCCAAGCTACGGAGGCGAAATTGTAGGTGAAAATATTGCAAGATCTAAACGTCCTTCGCCAAAAAGAGAAGGAGACGTATATGCGCCGATGCCGGGAAGAATTACTAAATTACTGGTAAAAAAAGGAGATTCCGTAAATGCAGGCGATACTGTTTTAATAGTAGAAGCTATGAAAATGGAAAATGAAATTCACACGCCTATTGACGGTATAATAAAAGAAATATATGTTGAAGAAGGCGATATGGCAAATCCTGACGAAACGCTTATATATGTTGAATGATTTATTATATTAATTAATTTTTTGATTATTTATAATTTTATTTTATTTTTTTATTTGATTAAAAAGGTAATTATAAAAATAAATGAAATAAAATTATAATTATATTTTAATAATATTATATATTTATAATCAATCATTTTAAATTATGAAGGTGATATAATTGACACGTAATCCTGCAGTTGCGGGTTCTTTTTATCCTGCGGATATAAATCAGATAAATGCGCTTATAAGATCATTTAATGTGAACACCCCTGAGGATAAAATTAATGCTTTTGGAATAATTTCTCCGCATGCAGGATATGTTTATTCAGGAAAAACTGCTTTAATGGGATATTCATCTATTGACATAAAAAAGAATATAATAATTATGGGTCCTAACCATACGGGATTAGGTTCGGATTTTTCTGTTATGAACGAAGGAAGCTATAATTTTGGCGCATTTAATGTACCCATTAATTCTATTCTTGCAGATGAAATTATTAATCAAAAAGACAGCCCCTTCCAATCCGACGATGAGGCTCAGTTAAAAGAGCATTCAATTGAAGTTCAAATACCGCTGCTGCATTATTTCAGATCTGATTTTTCAATAGTTCCTATAGTTATTTCATATATAAGATACGATGATGTAATAAAGGCCGCCAAAGCTATTTTTAACGCTCTTATAAAATTAGACTTGATAGATGATGTTTTAATTGTCGCAAGTTCCGATATGACGCATTATGAAACCGTCGAAGAGGCAAAGATAAAAGATTTGATAGCTATAAACGAAATTATTCGGCTTGACCCCGAAGGTCTTTATGATAAAGTTATCGGCAATAAAATTTCTATGTGCGGATTTATTCCTGCTTCAATTATGCTATTAGTTGCAAAAATGGCGGGTAAAACCAATGTAAAATTAATTAATTACACAAATTCAGGAGAGGCTTCGGGAGATTATTCAAGTGTCGTAGGGTATTCCTCAATTGCCGTATATTAGCCATAGCATAAAACACATAACATACATAGTATATTGAATTTTATATAGCTTAAATAATATGGTAAAAACAAGATTTGCACCGAGTCCCACAGGATATCTTCATATCGGAGGAGCTAGAACGGCGCTATTCAATTATATTTATGCCAAACATTACGTCGGAAAATTTATTTTAAGAATTGAAGATACCGATTCTGAAAGATCTTTAAAAGAATATGAAGAAGACATAATTAAAAGCTTAGAATGGCTTGGATTAGTTTCTGATGAACCTGTCTCATATCAATCTTCGAGATTAGACATATATAAAGAATATTGCCAAAAACTTTTAGACGAAGGCAAAGCTTATAATTGTTATTGCAGCGTTGAATTGCTGGAAGAAGATAAAAATAAGCTTATAGCCGAAAGTAAAAAACCGATGTACTACGGAAGATGCCGCAATTTGCCGCCTGATAAACAAAATAACGATTTGCCCCATGTAGTCAGATTTAAAACACATAGAGAAGACGGTCATTTAACCAAATTTAAAGATTTAACAAGAGATCAATTTGTTTCCGTAAACAATAACGAGATTGACGATTTTGTAATTATGCGGACAGACGGAATCCCTACTTATAACTTTGCCGTCGTTATAGACGATGCCCTTATGGGTATCACTCATATTATAAGAGGAGACGACCATTTGAGCAATACGCCTAAGCAGGTGCTTCTTTATGAAGCTCTTGGTTTCAAACCGCCTGAATTTGCTCATGTTTCAATGATTCTATGAAATGACGGAAAAAGATTGTCTAAAAGACACGGCGCAACGGCAGTTATGCAATATAAAAACGATGGTTTTTTACCTGAAGCTCTGATAAATTACCTTGTAAGACTCGGCTGGTCTCACGGAAATGACGAGATTTTATCTATTGCAGATATGATTAAGTATTTTGATTTAAAACATATAAGCAAATCAGCCGCCGTGTTTAATAAAGAAAAATTATTATGGCTTAATGCTCATTATATAAAACAGAAAACCGCAAAAGAATTAGTAGACATGATTAATGATATAGATAATAATATAGATATAGATATAGATATAGATAATGAAAAAGATAAAAAAATATCTTATAGCGAAAATGTTTCAATTTTAATAGACGTTTTAAAGCCGAGAGTAAAAACCTTAATTGAAATAAAAGAAAAAATGGGATTTTATTTAAATGACGGCAATATTATTTACGATAAAAACCTGCTTAGCGAAATAGATAAATTTAAATTAAACGAGTTTGATAATTCTGATAATAATAATGACTGTGCCGTTAAGCATAACAATATTCAAAATAATAGCTTTAATTCTTTAAGTAATGCTATATATTTTCTAAATACATTAATAAATTTTGTTGAAAATTTAAACTTGGACATCCAAAGCTTCAATGGAGCCGGATATATAAATTACATAAAAGAATCTTTCAATGAATTTTTTTTAAAAAATAAATGGTCGCTCAAAGAAAAGGCTATGATTATAAGAATAGCGCTGACGGGAGAAAAAATAAGCCCGGGTATTTACGAAGTTATTTTTGCATTGGGCAAGAAAAGAACATTGCAAAGAATATATAATTTTATTGAATTTCTAAAGACGAATTATAATTGATAGCTGCTCTATTTTCTTGATAGACAATGGCTATTTATCATAAATAAATTTTTATATTTTTTAATGTTTTTTATATAATATATATACCTTAAATCACCGTCAGGGATTTATTTTTCTGAAAGAGCCGTCTAAATGCCGACGGTTTTAAAGCGTACCTACTTACGCAGGAATGACTTTCAGAGGATTTAATTTTTAACCCAGCGAGTGTCATTCTCGCGAAAGCGGAAATCCAGTCTTTATTATATGTTGAAGCAACTTTAATAGTCCCTAACGGTGATTTAAAGATATATTATATAATTTTGTATATGTTGCATTAATTAAAATAAATTATGAAAGTTATTTGCGGGATTGATGAGGTCGGCAGAGGCTGTTTGGCAGGTCCAGTAATATCGGCTGCAATAATTATTGATAAAAATTTAATTCCCTTCGGTATTAAAGATTCTAAGCTATTAACTCCTGAAAAAAGAGAATATTTTTTTGATTATCTAATAGAAAACGCAATTTCTGTTTCAATCGGGGCTGCGTCTAATGTTGAAATTGACGAAATCAATATATTAAATGCCGCTATGCTTTCTATGGAAAGAGCATTTAATAATCTAACCGTTAAACCGGATATAGTTATTATAGACGGTCCGTATATTCCTAAGCAGATGAAAAATTTAGACAAAATTAAAGTATTGCCTGTTATAAAAGCAGATATAAAAGTAAAATCAGTTTCTTGTGCTTCTATAATAGCAAAGGTTACTAGAGATACAATTATGAGAGAATACTACGATAAAAAATATTATGGATACGGATTTAAAAATCATAAAGGATACGCAACAAAAGAACATATGGAAAATATTTTAAAATTGGGATTAACGGATATACATAGAAAAACTTTTAAATTTTCCTGTTAAATAGAAAAACTTTTAAAATTATCTATTTATATTATAATGTCATTATAATATAAATAGATTCCTGCCAAGTCGGGTTGAGACGCATAAACTTTAATCTTGCATTAGAAATTTATTTTCTGGATTCCTGCGCAGGAATCCAGTATTGCTTACAATTGAAATACACTTATAATTTCTATTGCAGGATTAAGGATAAAGTTTATAATTTTAAAATAAATATATTTGTATTATAATATCAATTTATATTATATATATAATATATAAAATACATAAAAGAAATAAAAATAATAAATTAATAAAATGAAAGAATATGAAGGCAAAATCATTAAATAGAAAAAAAGGAGAAGCAGGAGAAAAAATAGCTAAAGAATTTTTAGAAAAATTAGGCTATAAAATTATAGCGACTAATTTTAGAAAGAAATGCGGAGAAATTGATATTATAGCCGACAAAGACAAAAATAGTATATATTTTATAGAAGTAAAATCAAGATTTCAAAATAATTTTGGGATGCCTTTAGAATCTGTTGACGGTAAAAAAATAGATAAAATTGCAAAAGTATCGGAATTATTTTTGCTTGAATATACAAAAAAACCAAAATCAATAAACTATGGAATAATATCAATAGAATTTCTACCTAACAGTTCAATTAAACTTATATTCTTTGAAAATGGATTTGATTAAATTATCTTTAGCGCAAATCGCTCCTGAACCCGGATTGTTAGATTGCAATCTTGAGAAACATCTAAAATATATAGACGAGGCAAAGCAGTCAGGGAGCAAACTTATAATATTTCCGGAATTGTCTTTAACCGGATATTTTCTAAAAGATGCCGTTTATGATGTGGCCATTAATATAAAAAATAGCCGTAAAAATAAAGAAAACAGCAAAAATACCGAAAATACAGGATTAGATTTTACAAAATACAATAATTATAATTATACAATAGACAGTCTTTTAGATAAAAGTAACGAAATTGCAATTATTGCAGGATTTGTTGAATCGGATGAAGATTATAATTTTTACAATAGTACTTTTTGTTTATCGGGGGGCAATATTTTGCATGTTCATAGAAAAGTTTATTTGCCGACCTACGGAATGTTTGAAGAGATGCGTTATTTCAAACAAGGCAAAGAATTTGGAGTGTTTAATATTCTGGGAGTTAACTCCGCAATATTAACATGCGAGGATGCCTGGCATTTATCTTCTTCATATATTGCAGTCAACAAGGGAGCTAAATTGATTGTAATAAATTCTGCTTCCCCTGCCAGAGGAATTGAAGAAGGAAACGATAAATTCAGCTCGGTTAAGATGTGGGAAGAGCTTCTTTCCGTGATAGCTTTTTATTATAAAAGTTATGTCATATATGTAAATAGAGTAGGATTTGAAGACGGCATAGGTTTTTCCGGAGGCTCATGCGTATTTTCTCCGGACGGGAAGAAAGACTATTACCTTGACTATCTTGACGAAGGATTACTGAATATTGAAATAAATCTTGATTTCTTAAAAAATGAAAGATTTAAAACTCCTATACTGAGAGACGAAAATTTAGATATAACATTAAAAGAAATTAAAAGTATAATAGATAATCGGTAAATACAGATGAATTAATTAAGTAATAAATAATTTATAAGTATTTTTTTGCCAAAATTAATTCACTAATTGATTCACTTTTTTAATAAAAATTAACAATAAACATAAGCAGGCAATATAATAAAAAGCTGAACAGTAAAATCAATATATGTTATTATAGCAGTTATGAGAATCCATATAAAATTTCCATTGGCAATTTTGAAATATAAATATAAATATAAAATATATATAATAAATATATTATAAAAAATAAATATCAATGATTAACCAGCATTTACCTGCAATAGATTCAATTAATTTTAAAAATATTCATAAACTCCTCGTAAATTTTATAAAAGAAGAAGTTAAAAGAACAGGAGTGAATAAAATTGTATTAGGATTATCAGGAGGAATAGATTCCGCAGTTTCATGCTATCTTGCGGTTTCGGCGTTGGGCAGCGATAATGTTGCCGCTATTTTAATGCCTTACAAAGCAAGTTCTTCAAAAAGCCTTGAAGACGCAATGCTTGTCGTAAAAGATTTAAATGTAAATTATTATATCATTGATATTACTGGTCAGATCGGTGCTTATTTTGATAAAATAGGTAGTAATAAGTCAGGCTATAATAATAATTCTGAGTACAATAAATCTAACTTTAATTTTGAAGATAAATCTAAAGAAAATAATTATGAATTAAAACTTAGAATGGGAAATAAAATGGCAAGAGAAAGGATGTCTATTTTATATGACTATTCCTATATTTTAAATTCTTTAGTTTTAGGCACAAGCAATAAATCCGAACTTTTATTAGGCTATGGAACAATATACGGTGATATGGCTTCGGCTTTAAATCCTATAGGAGATATTTATAAAACGCAAATATATCAAATTGCGAAACATCTTGGTGTCCCAGAAAGCTTAATAAATAAAGCCCCGTCCGCAGATTTATGGCAGGATCAGTCTGACGAGAAAGAACTTGGATTTACTTATAAATTAGCCGATGAAATTATGTTTCTTTTAGTAGATAAAATGTATAAACCTGAAGTTGTTATATCTATGGGTTATGATGAAGATATTGTTAATAAAGTTTATAATAAAATAAAAAAATATCAGTTTAAAAGAAGGCAGCCTTTAATTGCAAAAGTTTCTCAAAGGACGATAAACATTGATTTTCGATATTTAAGAGACTGGATTTAATTATTTAAATTTTTACGTTTTGATATGATTTTATAATACCTGAGTCTGCAGGGTATGCTCCGTCGGGTATCCAATGTATCGGCGGCTAACATTGCCATACGTCGAAACTGGAAATTCGCGCCTATTAAGACTTAAGTTGTATATACTTATACAATGAGATTAGAATCTTGGTTTAATTTATTTAGTAATAATAATTTACTGTTGTATCATAATGTAATGTATAATTTATATATTGTTGCGACCCCTATAGGCAATCTTGAAGATATCACAATCAGAGCGTTGAAAACTTTGCGTTCCGTCAGCTTAATTGCGTGCGAAGATACTAGAAAAACGAGGATACTTACTTCAAAATATCATATAAAATCTCGTTTGATTTCATATCATGAATATAATAAAAAAGGAGCGGCGGAAAATATATAAATTATACATTACATTATGATACAACAGTAAATTATTA
>DAHXMB010000229.1:0-4177 GCA_027365695.1 Candidatus Acididesulfobacter sp.
AAATATTTCTGTACAGCCATATAATAATTAACCATTATGCTTAAAATAGCGAAAGAAAACATGCTTAACCCATATAAGCTCAATAAAGGCGAAGCTTTTAAATACTTTGTCCCCATAAGAGTAGAAATTATAAAACCAGGAAAAAGTATATAGAAAATTTCACCGAAAAGGCACAATAGAGTTGTGATGAGAATAGTTTTAAATAAAATTCTTTTCGTTTTGTTATTCAAAGCATGGGCGTGCGAAACTTCAGGAAACATTACGACGGCAAAACTGGCTGGCAGATATAATATGATTTTTCCGAGTAAAGCACTCACTGCATAAATGCCGGCTTCTTTTGAAGAAAAAAAATGTTTTACCATAATTAAATCTATATTTGTGAAAAAAGTGTAAAAAAACAAAGAAAAAATCACAAGTAAGAAATATTTAACCGTTAAAATGTTATTTGAAATATCGTCATTATTTTCACCAAAAACCTGTTTTAAGCCGATTTTTTTAAAATAACCGTATATAAATATAATGGCTATTAATGAAACTGCAATCTGCGCTATGAAAGTTGAAAGAAGGGCGCCCGCTATATCCAAACCTAACAATACAAGAACAACGGCGATAACAAATTTGCCCGCGGATGACAGACTTCCCATAAGTCCGTAAATGCCGTACATTTTTGTTCCCTGAAGTATCCCTATTAACAATGAGAAAAAAAAACTTATTAGCAACACGGCGCCTAATATAGCGTAATATAAAAAAACATTTATTTTCATAAAATCCATTAAATACGGAATAAAAATCAAATAAACGATTAAAACGAGCAATCCAAAAAAAAGAACCTTTAAGGATATTCTTTTAATAAATTTCTTAACCTCGTTAAATTTTGATATAGCCAGATTGTGGGATATATTTTTTGCGGCTATTATAGTTATCGTGCTTGCAGGAACCGAAATTATCAAAAGTATAGAAAATAACGAATTTAATATGCCATATTCTGATACCGTTAATAAACGACCCATAGAAATTTGAAAAAGATAATTAAAAAAATTAGCCGACATGGAAAAGATAAAGATATAAATTCCATTTTTAAATAAACTGTCGTTTAATATATTTTTCATTTACAATGTGTTGTTATAAAAATGGGCATAATAAAGAATATAATATAAATAAAGCAAAATCTATATTTTGCAATAGCAGATAATTCTATTATGTTATGTAATAAACAAAATTTTAATAAAAAATAATTCAGTTATAAATTTTACTCATAATGTTGCAATATTTTAATGCGGTAAAAAATAGCAAGAGTGTCTAATCCCATATTAAATACATCTTTAGTTTTAATTCTTCCTAAACTATTACCGCGTGAAAAGATATAAGTAGTAGGTACTTCAATTATTTTAAATTTTTTCTGTGCGGCTAACGCTAAAATTTCTATATCAAAAGCATATTTTTTACATAAAATTTTAGGGAAAATATTTTCTAAAACAACTCGCTTAAAAACTTTAATGCCCGCTTGAGTATCTGTGATATTAAGATTAAATAAAAATTTAATCATTAAATAATAACCTAAACTTAATATTTTTCTTTGTAATGTATATTTAACTTTTGAATCTTTATGCCTTCTCGTACCTACTACGATATCGGCGTTATTGTCTCTCATCGCTTTAAACATTTTACCTATCTGAAAAGGATGATTTTCAAGATCGCTGTCTAAAAAAACTATTATATCACCCGTGGCATTACTAAATCCGTTCTTTAGAGCGAAACCTTTACCAATGTTATTTATATTGGAAACTAATTTAATTTCGCTATGTTCAGCAGCCGCTTTCAACACCATATCTTTTGTGTTATCGGTGCTCCCGTCGTCAATTAATATGATTTCAAAAGGAAATCTAAACTTTTTAAATATTTTATAAGCGTAAATTAAATTTTGATATATTTTTTCGCCTTCATTATAGGCCGGCATCAATATAGATATTTTACCTTTATATAATTTCATTGCTGAATGTTGGCGGTATGGGCATTTGTTATTTAGTTTTTATTTGTAAAATAACTTTTTACAGTATTGTATTATATATATTAATAAAATAAATCATGAGCGTTGTCAAGTTTTTTTTACATCCGCAAATCTTTCAAAATCAGAATATTTTTCTTTTAAGAATAACGCTGCATTGATTATAATAAATTATTTTAAATTTTTTCCGCTTAATAATGCTATTTATATTTTTAATTAATTTTTTATTGTTGTTATGATATATTTGCTGCTGAACACAGGTTGACGCAATTATATATTTTACGCTTTTATTCATTTGCGGCAGCAGATATATCTTTTTCGCCGTGAAATCCCACGGATATGCATATTCATTGACGGAAATTATAGAATTGTAAGGTATCTTTTTTAATGCGGATTCATAACTGTAGCCGTAACTATTATCATTGCCTGTAATTTTTTTATCCAGGGTATAAATTTTAAGGTTAAAGATGTTATCATCTTTGTTGTAATTTAACTGAGAATAATTTTGAATTATATATGGTATTACAATAAGCATAATTAATAATGTAATATTAAAAATTTTTATGCCCAATAAAAAATTATCATTGTTATTTATCTTTTTATTATGTAACTTACGTAAATTGAGTAAATTATTTAATTTATGTAAAAAATTTTGTTTAATATTTTTTATTCCGTATATGCTTGCCAAAACAAAAAACGGAATTATATAAAACGAATACTGCAACACAAATTCCGACTGAAACGAATAATTAACTAAATAGTTCACCATTAGCGCGGGAATGACTATCAACAAATACTTTCCTGCAAATAAAGGAAGAAAGATTAAAGATAATAAAAGAAATAAAATAAATTTAAAATACAAATGAATATTGTTATAAAGCGGCATAAATACGGATTTAAAAAAACCTGCGAGATTAAACTGCAATAAATCCTTTATACCGTAATCAAGAACAGGATATCTTACCCGACCCATATAAGTTCCGCCGTTCGTTATAAGCGCACTATACACATCATAATTTATATAAGGCAAAATAATAAAAATTGCGGACAGTCCGTAAGCTAAAGAGATAGCGGCTAATATATAAGTATGTTTATTTTTATAATCCAACAATACCATAAACACACATACGCCTATCGCATAAACAAAAGAATCTATCTTGGTAATTAAAATTAGAAATAAGAATAAATAAAGTAAAAAATATTTTTTGTTTTTTGCAAAATATAATGCAAAAGATATGAACGGAACATAAAATACCGAAACATGAAAGTCAAACATATTTCCAGCATGCAATTGAGGGTTTAAAAGCAGGAGTAAAGGGGCAAGATAAGCTCCTTTATTGCCTATAATGTCTTTATATAGCCAGTAAAAAGGAAAAGCGCTTATCCCTATCAAAAAAGATTGAATGGTTAATAAAAATGAAACATGCGGGATTATTTTATATATAAAACCAAGAAAAAAATACAACGGTTCCATATAACCGCTTCCGTAAAGTATATGAGTTCCATACTGTGTAAAATGTCCATGAG
The DNA here is from genome assembly GCA_027365695.1 of Candidatus Acididesulfobacter sp. Taxonomy (GTDB): domain Bacteria; phylum SZUA-79; class SZUA-79; order Acidulodesulfobacterales; family Acidulodesulfobacteraceae; genus Acididesulfobacter. The sequence goes on from DAHXMB010000229.1 coordinate 3,533, forward strand.
CAATACGATAAATTACATGCATTTCCACCCCTAAATCAAAAAAAGATGAGTGAAAAGTTTTATATCTCAATATTGTGGCTATTGAGAATATAACGGTATAAATTATAGAAAATACTAAAGGCGTGTAATTTTCTTCTATTTTTTTTAATAAAGGCATTATTTATTATTTATCAATACAAGTTTTCAGTATATTCAGTATATTTAAATTATAGGTAAATCTCAAAATTGCAGATAGAGATTTTTAAAATTGCTTCAAAGTATTATCAATACTGGATTACAGCTTTCGCGGGAATGACACCCGTTGGGTGAAAATTTAAAAATCTACAAAGTTATTCCAGCTAAAACGGAAATACAAAAAAATAATTTTCTATCGGCAATTTTGGGTAAATTTAGTGATTTATTTCTTATTTTTTTATAATTTTAATATGTTTTAAATTTTAATATATTAAAATTATCACCAAAAACATAAATTTAAGTGAACTATTTCTGTTTCTTTAAGTAAATGCAATTTGCAAAATCAAGTAAATGCAATTTGCAAAATCAGTTCTTTGATTCTGTCCGCAAGCATATCTACTGAACAATCCCAATTGTTACAATTATTTTTTATATTTTTCATGTTTGGCTTAATATTATTTTTGTATTCAA
>DAHXMB010000230.1:0-17943 GCA_027365695.1 Candidatus Acididesulfobacter sp.
GTAAATTTTATTTATACTTGTAAGGCGCTAATAATATTATCAACCATAAAATAATCAATAATGATATTTTAACGGTAATTAATCAGAAATAGCTTAAATAACTATTAATAATATTAATATCAATTTAATTTTTAGAAACTATTTCTAACCACGGTTTTTTGAATACTTCAACTTCACCCGTTGTCTTATTCATTTTAGAGTTCACAAAAACCTTCCAGTTTTCCTCGTCTAACTTTTGATGATCCATTCTGTAATAAAAACCTGGATATCTAGTTTCTTCTCTGAATAGAATATGCCTTAAGTGAAGTTCTCCTACGACTGATCTATGATAATTTTCCCATGCGCGCATAAGATCGTGAAGATTGCCTGCGGCTAAATTTTTTGAGTCGGCTTTAAGTTTATTTAAAAGTTCGAGCCCTCTCAATAAAGACTTTTCGTTTGTTCTATAAAAAGTTGAAGTTCCGGCAACATATTCATCCATAATCTTATTAAGTCTGAAAAGATATAGTCTAGGACTGATATAATATGGATTTATACTGGATTCTGTAGAATAATTTTTATATTTTTCAAATGTTATCATAGGTCCATAAATTTCTTCAGCAAGAACTTTACTATCGGTATGTATTGTAGGCGTAAAACCAGAGTCGTCTAAGATAAATCTAACTGCGGATTTACCTGCTAATCTGCCTTCCGTAAATGATCCTGAAGAGAACTTATGTCCCGAAGCGCCGACGCCGTCTCCCGCCGTAAAAAGACCGTTAACTGTAGTCATTCTATTGTAACCCCATTGCCATTCCTTAGGTGCAATATCAGATGGACCGCTTACCCACATTCCGCAAGCTCCGGCATGTGAACCAAGAAGATACGGTTCGGTTGGCATAACTTCGGAGTTTGTTTCTTTAGGGTCTATATCCATAGCTGCCCATAAACCGGCCTGAGCAATAGTCATATCAAGAAAATCTTCCCATGCGTCGCTTTCTAACGTTTTTTTTCTCTTTTCAGGTAATGTCTCAAATAACGCCTTTATAGCTCCGCTCGTATCCATGTAGAACGGCCCGTTGCCTTCATGCCAGTCTTTCAGCATAACATGATTCCATAAACATGTTGCAGGAACATGAGATAATCCATAAGGAGCATAATCCTTAAGCATGTCTCCCCATTTCTGCATATAATCCTCTCCGTATGCATTTTTAACTCTAGATTTGAATAATGTGAACCACGCTCCTACAGGGCCATAACCGTCTTTAAATCTATTCGGAACAAATCTGTTTTCCATTGTAGTCATTTCAGCGCCTGCTTCAAAACCCATAGCATAAGTAGAACCTGCATTCCACAGGGCATACCATGTTCTGCCCATACCTTCTGCCTGAGAACGCGGCCTAAAAACATTAACCGCTCCTCCGCAAGCCATCATTACGGCTTTTGCTTTATATATGTATATTTTGGCTTCTCTTAAGCTAAAACCTATAGCCCCTGCAACTCTGTTAGGATTTTTTTCATCCATAAGAAGTCTGATAATGAACACCCTTTCGTAGATATTTTCTTCTCCTATAGCTTTCCTTGCCGCTTCCGCAACTAAAACTTTATATGATTCGCCGTGAATCATTATCTGCCATTTTCCTGCCCTTAAAGGCTTGGCTCCTTCAGCTAAAGTTCTTGTATCTTCTTCATCTTCTTTCATAATGGGAAGTCCTAATTTCTCAAAAAGATGAACTGAACTATCAACATGTCTTCCTACGTCATATATAAGGTCTTCTCTTGTTATGCCCATAAGGTCGTTTGAAACCATTTTAACGTAATCTTCGGGCTGGTTCTCGCCAAGGTAAGTGTTTATTGCCGATAAACCTTGAGCTACCGCACCGCCTCTATCAATAGCCGCTTTTTCAACCATAGTTATTTTCATATCTTTCGGAGCCCATTTTTTAATTTCAAATGCAGCGCCGCATCCTGCCATACCTCCTCCTACAATAAGCAGGTCGGTATTTACTTCTTCAATAGTATAATTGTTTAATACTTCAGAGCTTGTTAAAGAACCTTTTTGTTCTGCCATAGCAAATCCCCTTTTTTAATAATATAATTTAGGAACCGATAAAAAATACCGTCATCACCTTAAGAATTATAAATTAATAATTATAAATTTTTTAATTACGTCAAATAATTATATCAAAGCAAGTGAACTACTTATCAATAAATAAATTGATAAGCTTCCTGCTTCAACGTATGAAAACGTCTCATTAAGAAAATTATATATATTAATTTAATTAATATATAAATTAATATAATATTGTAATATTATTTTTTAGGAACCGATAAAGTTTTACCTGACTCATCGCACAAAATATCAGAATTTAAATCGTCTGGATTAACATCTGGTATCCCTTGATAAGGATCAATTCCTCCTTCGGGAGTTGTCCTTATAGGAAATTTAAAACGTTTTAACGCTCCATTGCGATATTTTATAGTCCACATAATTGAATCAGAAGCTCTTAACGGAATAACCGACGACCCCATAGGGGCAAAATCTTGATAAGCTCTAACCTCAACTGCCGACTGAGGACATATTTTTACACAATTATAACATTCCCAACACTGTTCCGGCTCCTGATTATATGCTTTCATAATATCTTTATTAAGCACCATAAGATCATTAGGACAGATATACTGGCAAGCAGTTTTATCTCTTCCTTTGCAGCCGTCACATTTTTCCGCAATAACAAAACTTGGCATTTTTATACCTCCTTAAAATTACTTAAATGTTTAAATGTTATGTAATATTACACTGTAACAGTTACTGTAACCATTTTTTTGGTTTAATGTTTATATATATTTAGTCTAAGATTTATATTTTAGATATATTTTAGGTATATTTTAGGTATTTATTATAGTTCTATCTAAAATAATATAGACAGTTAAGATATTAATAAATAAATTAAATTAATAAAATTAATAAAAATTTTTATATATTTTTACATTAATTTATTTAATTCATCTTTCAAAGTTTATAAGCAAAGTTTATAAGCAAAGTTTATAAGATAAATTAACATAGCAACTTAATTAATAATTAAATTAAACTTAAAATCTTAATAACAAATATTAATAGCTTTTTATGTCGATTCCCCCTTAGCGGCTTTATGTAATTTTACTTCAACGTTCTCATCTTTGGAAAGATTAGAGTAATAATCTTTTAAGATTGCAAGAACTTCTGGCCTAGAAAAATGATCGGGTATATCTTTACCTTCCGATAAAAGCTTTCTAAGCATAGTTCCGCTTAAAACAAGCCTATCTTCCTTTGAATGCGGGCAAGTTCTGGTAGATGCCATCCCATCGCATTTATGACAATAAAATGTCCAATCCATTTTTAATGGCTTTAATTCAAGAGAGTCTTTAGGTATCTCGTCAAAAATTTTATGAGCATCAAACGGACCGTAATAATCTCCTACTCCGGCATGATCTCTTCCGACAATAAGGTGAGAACAACCGTAATTTTGCCTAAAAACTGCATGAAGGAGCGCTTCCCGTGGACCTGCATATCTCATTTCCATAGGGTAGCCTGCCTGAACAATTGTATTTTTTACAAAATATTTATCTATTAATGTGTTGATTGCAACCGCTCTTACATTTGCAGGTATATCTCCGGGTTTTAATTTACCTATAAGTTGATGAATTAAAACACCATCGGTGGTTTCTATCGCAACCTTTGCAAGGTATTCATGAGACCTATGCATTGGATTTCGAGTTTGAAAAGCTGCTATAGTGCTCCAACCTTTTTCCTCAAATATTTTTCTAACTTCTGTCGGACGCATATAAATTTCTTTAAATTCTACAGGATAAGACCCTTCGCTTAAAACTTTAACTTTACCTGCAATATTAACATCACCCTGCGCCATAACTTTTTGAACCCCCGGATGTTCCAAATCCGTAGTCTTAAATATTTTCAGACATTCATAAGCTTTATCTATTGAGTACTTTTCGGAAATCGTAAGAGTTCCCATAATTTCAGAAGTTTCAGGGTCTACTAGTGCAATATCATCGCCTATTTTAACAGTATCCGATTTTTCTTTAGTTGTTGAAAGAGTAATTGGAATAGGCCAGAAAGTTCCATCCCGCAAAACAAAGTTGTCACAAACGCTTTTCCAATCGTTTTTACCCATAAATCCTTCTAATGGGGTAAATGCGCCTATCCCCATCATTATAAGATCGGATGTTTCACGAGATGTCATGCTGATTTGGTTTAGCGTCTTAGCTTTCTCTTTTGATTCTTCAAGTTCTTTGCCTGATAAAAGAAGGGGTTTTAAAATTTTCTCTTTTCCATGAGGATTAACCAATGCCATATATTTATTCCTCCGCAGCGTGATGATAAACTTCGTTAGATTAATTTTAAAAAATTTATTTATTTCATTTTATTATTATATTTGTATTATTTGTATTATTATAATGCTTTACAAAATTTTAAAAATTAAATAACTCATTAAATTAAATAAATTAACAAATTTTAAAGATTAAAAATACTATTGATAATTTGATAATTCAAAAATATAAACTCAAAGTAATTAAAGAGATATATAATTTGATAATTATTATAAAGATATAAATTCTTATAAACTCTAAATTATAAACTCTAAAGATAATTAAAATTTAAGATTATATATATTAAATATTAATTAAAAAAACAAGCATCTAAAAGATAAAATAATATATTCAAAGTATTATACATTCTAAAATAAAAAAGTCAATAGTTTTTTTAGACCCAAAATTGCCGATAGAAAATTATTTTCTGGATGAGTCGTCTAAATGCCGACGGCTTTAAAGCGTCCCCCGCTTTCGCGGGAATGACTTTGCAAGTTTTTAAGTTTTCATCTTTCGCGGGAATGGCTCTGCAGGTTTTTAAGTTTTCATCCAACGGGTGTCATTTCCGCGAAAGCGGGAATCCAGTATTGATAATACTTTAAAGTAATTTTAAAAATCTCTATCGGCAATTTTAGGTTAGACCTTGAACAAAATTAAAAATTGTCTTGTAAAAGATTTTTCAAACTATATAATATGTATAACAAACAATAAAATTAATATGATTTAAATTTAAAAATCTGAATTATCTGATTAACTTAATTATAATAAATATAAATATATAAAGGAGCTAATTTATGGATTTTAAAAAAATAGAATCAGGCGATAATCCGCCTGAATATTTAAACGCAATTATCGAAATTCCTAAGGACGGAAGCGTAAAATATGAACTTGATAAAAATTCGGGTATTATGGCTGTTGACAGATTTTTATATACGGCTATGTTTTACCCTTTTAACTATGGGTTTATCCCTAAAACTTTAGCGTCCGACAAAGACCCTTTGGATATTATTGTAATTTCATCAATGTCTGTTATGCCAGGCTGTCTTTTAAAAGTTAGGGTCATCGGAATGCTTGAAATGGAAGACGAGAATGGAAAAGATGAAAAAGTCATATCGGTTCCGATTAGCAAAATTGACGCCGGTTTTGACGATATACAAGACATAGATGATGTTCCAAAAGTATTTTTAGATCAAATCAGGCATTTCTTCGAAAACTACAAAACGCTTGAACCTGAAAAATGGGTTAAATTAGAAAACTTTGTAAATAAAGAAAAAGCTATGAAAGTTATTTTAGAAACAATAGAAAAATATAAAGAAAATAATTAATTAACAGTTTTAACAATAAATCTATTAATTTTAATAAATCTGTTAATTTTCCCAAAATTGCCGATAGAAAATTATTTCCTGTCTTATTTCTTCAGCAAGTGCACTATTTAAAACCAATTCTTTTTTGCTGTGGTAAGAAGTGCCAATAAATCTTTTGCGAAAATCGGTTAAATCTTTTGTGTAATCAAACCACAGAGCTGTTAGTTGATGTAAATCAGCGTATTCGTAAGAGGTAACATAAGGCGGCGAAGTAACGATCAAACTAACTGAGTTATTTTCAGTAGATATTGTCCGAGCATCTGCGCAATAAAGTTTACTTGATATTTCGAAATAATTTTTTTCTTTCAATAATTTATAAAATTGAGCATTTCCTCTCAACATCATTTTGACCTGTTTATAAAAAGTTGGTATTGAGTCAGAAGGTTTTTTGTTAATGTCCCTCGTAGGTTTATTGCTTTTGCAACCAAATTGAGCAGTTTTTTAATATATTGGAAAACCCGCAATATAAGAAATCTCTTATATCTTGGTTTTCCAATTTTGATATTTCAACAAAAATAAAAGTGAGTTTTCTTTTTTCTTCAGGTTTAAACCAATAATCTATTCTTTCATGCTTGAGAACGTTTATTTTTGTATTTTTGTTATAAGTATCTAATTTTTTCTTTAAGGCAATAAATGCTTCTTCAATTTCCTCAGACTCAATTGGAGCAATTTTTGCCTTTGTTATCAAAACAGCAACAGGGTTTATATCAACCCCAACCGATAACCTTCCCATTACTTTTGACTCAACAAGCGTTGTCCCTCAGCCGCCAAAAGGATCAACAACCAAATCACCCTCTTTAGTGTATTTTTCTACTAAACGAGAAACTATTTGTGGAATAAATTTAGCGGGATAACGATGATAACCGTGCGTAATATAAGCCGTGTCTTTTCGCGTTTTATCTGCAAAAGACCACGAATGATCAATTTTTGTATTTGAAAATAATGTAATTATTCGGCTCATAATTATTTTTTTATTAAGTCGTTTATTAAGTCGGCAGTGGTAACACCAATAACTTTGGCAATTTTTACTTTGCAATCAAAAATAAATTCATGGTTTTCGTCAGAAAGTAAAGTTCGGATTTGTCTAACTGGCGGAGAGAGAGGGATTCGAACCCCCGGTAAGCTTTCGCCTACAATTGATTTCGAGTCAATCGCCTTCAACCGGACTCGGCCATCTCTCCTTTGCTTTAATATATAATATAATAATTAAAGGTAGCGTTCAATATTTAATTAATTCTTTTTTATATTTATTTTATTCTTTATTATATTTTTATCTAATTTTATCTAATTCTTTGTTTATTACTTAATTTATTACTTTGTTTATTTAATTATTTCTTATTGTTTCCTGCTATTTTTTTAAATTCATAACTTAAAAATCCAGGAGGCAATTCTCCCGTAAAATGCGCAACAACATATCCTTTTTTGTTAATGATAAAAGATTGCGGTATTTCGTAAACATTGCCGTATTCTCTGTCAATATGTTCATTAGCCATACCGACAGGATAAGTTATTATGCCCCCTTTGAATGTTTTAATAAAATGAGCTACATAATTAGGTCCTTGATTATTCACCGATAAACCGATAATTTGAAACCCTTCTTTTCTATGAGATTTATAAAATTTTTCAAGCCTCGGTATTTCCGCTCTGCATGGAGGACACCATGTTGCCCAGAAATTTACGAGCACTATCTCCCCTCTATATTTTTTTAGCGTTAATGTAAGTCCGGGATAATTAATACTTTTCACTTTAAAAGCAGGGGCAAAAGCTTTATTTCCCGAAACTGGTATTTTTTTACCGCTTTTGCTATGCCCTCCCCATAATAAATCAGGAAGTTTAATTATATAAATAGAGGCTAAAATAATAGCTGTTATAAATACTATAAGCTTTATAGATTGTTTTATTTTATATTGCAATTTAATTTTCCTTTATTTTATTATATTTTTATTTTATTATATTAATATATTAATTAATTAATAGTATGACAAATGTATGGCAAATTTTTAGAATATTCTTTTATCATCCGTCCGTCAAAGCTTGCTTGGCTGGTTTAAACTTAGTATATTATACATATTATAACTAATGCTTTATATTTATTTATAAATAAATATTATAATATTTTAATAATTTTATCGCAACTTAATAATTGTTTTTAAAGTTAACTTTTTTTATATTTTTATTTAATTATTTAATTATTTAATTATAAAAAATACCAATTTTATGATATATTTATTTAAAACATAAAAATGTAATGTAATATATTTGCAAAACATTAAACATAAAACACTTTTTATAACATAAAACACTTTTTATAATACGATAATACAAGATAATACAATATGATATATAATTATAAACTAATTATAGGAGTTTCTATAGATGAAAGTCAATAAGGCTGTATTTCCCGCCGCGGGTCTCGGAACAAGATTATTGCCGATTACAAAATCTATACCGAAAGAAATGCTGATTCTCGTAGATAAGCCTTTAATACAATACGGCGTAGAAGAATGTATAGAATCTGAAATTCAAGATATAATAATAATCACAGGCAGAGGGAAAACCGCAATTGAAGACTATTTTGACAGGTCTATAGAACATGAGGTGCTTCTTAAGAAAAAAGGTAAACATGACCTGTTAAAATCAGTTAATGATATTGCCAGTATGATTAATTTCTCATATACAAGACAAAAAGAAGCATTAGGTTTAGGACATGCAATATTATGCGCTCAAAATTTAATAGGAGATGAACCTTTTTCTATAATATTAAGTGATGATATAATAGACGCTAAGGTGCCTGTTATGAAACAAATGATAGAAATATATAAAAAATACAGATACAGCATTTTAGCTGTTCAAAAAGTAAAAGACGAAGATATCCCAAAATATGGTATAATAAAAGGAATAGAAATAGAAAAAGGGATATATAAAATAGAAAATTTAGTAGAAAAACCTGAATTGGCAGAAGCACCTTCCAATCTTGCAATAATAGGAAGATATATATTAACTCCGAGAATTTTTGATTTTTTAAAAGAAACTAAACCCGGAAAGGGAGGAGAGATTCAATTGACCGATGCAATCAAATCTCTTCTTAGCGTTCAGCCTGTTTACGCGTTAGAATTTGAGGGCACACGATATGACGGAGGCAATAAACTTGAACTTCTTGAAGCTCAGATTACCTTTGGGCTTAAAAACGAAGAATTAAAAGATGGACTGATAAATTTTATTCAAAACATTAATTTATAATAAAACATTATTCAATGATACTCTTTAATTCTTCCATAGAAACTATCAATGATATTTCAATGATAAGTAATACGATAAGTAATACATAGATAAGCAACACCTGATTCCTGCTTTTCTTCGGAATGACTGTATATAGCGGATGAAATTATAAAATATTCTCTAAGTCATTCCCGCGTAAGCTGGAAAGTTCTAAAGACAGAAATACACGTCGTTTCTGCCCATGAGGCTATAAGCCATATAAACGCATGCCGTTTATGGCGAAGCGGTCATCCGGAAAATAAATTTCTATGAAAGAGATGACAGCTAATAGATAATAGATAATAATGATGCTCCCAAAATTGCCGATAGAGATTATTAAAAGTGCTTTAATGTTTTAATAAAGATTAAAAAGATTGGATGAGCCGTCTAAATACCGACGGCTCATCCAGAATAGAATTTTCTATCGGCAATTTTGGGATGCTATGGTGACTACAAAATAAAAAATAAAATGTTATAATATCAACTCGGTGGGTTATAATTTTAGAATAATAAAAGCGGTGAATTTAAGAAAAGAAAAATATTTTAATATAAAAATACAAATAATGGGAATTAAAATATTATGAATCATCATAATAACGCCAGCGATAATTATAATAACAAGATTAGAAAATTTAAAAAAGAAGTGGAAAAATTATTCAGGGAACTGTTTGAATCAATTTATCTTGAAGAATTATCAGCTTCTTTCAGCGCTAATACTTCTCCCATTGATATTTACAATACAAAAAACAAACTTATCATTGAACTCGAGGTTCCGGGCGTTAGGAAAGAAGATATAGCTATAATTATACAGGACAACATATTGATTATAAGATGGTTTTTGATTTCCGATTTAAACAATTTTAGTAATTTTAATAAAGAACACATCAAAAACCACGAAAATGTTAGATTTTTATGTATGGAAAGAAGATTTGGCAAATTTGAAAAATTTTTACTTTTACCTTTCAGTCCTGCAAGTAAAAATATTAAAGCGATATTATCAAACGGCGTGCTAAAAATTATATTTAATATAGAAAATCAAAATATTTATTCAAAAATAAATATTGAAATTGATTATTTTAAATAATTATTTAATAATATAAAAATATTTATTATATTATATTATATTATATTGTTCTTACACTAATTTACTTTACAGGAGATATATTTATATGACCATTATAACTAATTTTAACTGTGAAAACAGTTTAAAAAGCGGCGATGACGATATTATCGTCAGCAGAGTCGAACACAATGAACAGATAGGTTCGCAGGAAGAAATTAAAATACCTGATGTTATACCGATGCTGCCCATAAGAGATCTCGTTGTTTTTCCGTTTATGATAATACCTCTTTTTGTAGGAAGAGAAGCTTCTATTAAAGCTGTCGATGAAGCCTTATCTAAAGACAGGCTTATACTTTTATCCGCTCAAAAAGATATAGTAGTTGAGGAACCGACGCAAAACGACATATATGAGACGGGCACTATAGCAATGATAATGAAAATGCTTAAATTGCCTGACGGAAGAGTAAAAATATTGGTACAGGGAATTTCTAAAGCTAAGATAGAAAGCTACGTGCAGGTAAAGCCATTCTATCTTGTAAAAATAGCAAAGATTAAAGAAGAGCCCGTTACCGAAATAACGCCCTCAATTGACGCATTAATGCGCAACGTGAAAGAACAGCTTGAAAAATATGTTTCTCTTGGAAGAATGCCGTCTCAAGATATATTAATAATACTTGAAAATATTAATAATCCGGGGAGACTTGCGGATATTGTCGCATCTAACTTAGGGTTAAAAGTAGAAGAATCTCAAAAAATATTACAGGAATTTGATGCCGTTGAAAGGCTTAAAAAAATAAATGACGTACTGGCAAGAGAAATTGAAATTCTTTCTATGCAGGCAAAAATACAATCTCAAGCTAAAGAAGAAATGACAAAGACTCAAAGAGACTATTTTTTAAGAGAACAACTCAGAGCAATTAAAAACGAACTTGGCGAATCAGATGAGAAATCTCAAGAAATTAACGAATTAAGAGAAAAAATCAGAGCTGCCAAAATGCCTCCCGAAATATTAAAAGAGAGTGAAAAACAGCTGTCAAGACTTGAGATGATGCATCAGGACGCAGCAGAAGCTTCTACGATAAGAACTTATATCGAATGGATTATTGATATCCCGTGGTCTAAAAAAACCAAAGATAATTTAAATATTGAAATAGCAAAAAAAATTCTAGACGAAGATCATTACGACCTTGAAAAAATCAAAGAACGAATACTTGAATATTTAAGCGTACGCAAATTAAATAAAAAAATGAAAGGTCCGATACTATGCTTTATAGGTCCTCCGGGCGTAGGTAAAACTTCATTAGGGAAATCTATAGCAAAAGCGATGAATAGAAAATTTATAAGGGTATCTTTAGGCGGGGTTCACGATGAAGCAGAAATTAGAGGTCACAGGAGAACGTATGTGGGAGCCCTGCCCGGAAGAATTATTCAGGGAATTAAGCAGGCAGGTACTAACAATCCCGTGTTTATGATAGACGAAATAGACAAAGTGGGAACAGACTTTAGAGGAGATCCGTCTTCAGCGTTATTAGAAGTTTTAGACCCTGAACAAAATTTTTCTTTTTCAGACCATTATTTAAATTTACCTTTTGATTTATCTAATGTTATGTTTGTGGCAACCGCTAATGTAGCAGATACTATTCCTTCTCCTTTAAGAGACAGGATGGAGATTATTAATTTATCGGGATACACTCTGGAAGAAAAAGAAAAAATAGCCGAAAAATATCTTATACCGAGACAAATTAAAGAAAATGGTTTAAAACCTGCATATATAGAATTTATGCCAAGCGCTACAAGAACTATTATTGCAGGATATACCCGCGAAGCAGGCTTAAGAAATTTAGAAAGAGAAATAGGCACGGTTTGCAGAAAAGTTGCAAGACAAATTGCGGAAAATAAAATAAAAAAATATATAATTAATAATAAAAATATTAGCAAATACCTCGGATCTATCAAAATACTTCCTGAGGAAGAACGCACAAAAGATGAAATAGGAATTGTGACTGGACTTGCATGGACTCCGGTAGGCGGAGAAGTGCTGTATATTGAGACTGTTCTTTCTAAAGGGAAAGGGGCTTTATCATTAACGGGTCAGCTTGGCGATGTAATGAAAGAATCTGCTCAGGCAGGTTTGACTTATGCAAAATCTAAAGCTGATGAATTTGGTATTAAGACAGACATTTTTGAAAATAATGACATCCATCTTCATATTCCTGAAGGAGCAATCCCGAAAGACGGTCCGTCTGCGGGAATTTCTATGGCAACTTCAATAATATCGGCACTGACAAATAAGCCTGTGAGAAGAGATATTGCAATGACCGGCGAAATTACGCTTCACGGAAATGTGCTGCCTATAGGAGGTTTAAAGGAAAAATCTTTAGCTGCTTTAAGGGCAAATATTAAAACAATTATTATACCTGAGAGAAACAAAAAAGACCTTAATGAAATTTCCCCTTTAGTAAAAAAACATTTAAAATTTGTTCTAGCAAAAAATATGGGCGAAGTCGTTAAACTTGCTATAATAGGAATGAATAATGGTTTAGAAAATAAAAATACTGACGATACCGAAGGAGATAAAGAAATTAAATTATAAATTGATAATTGAATTGATAAAGATAAAAAAATCATTAGATACGAAAATTACAATACAATACAATATAATATAATATACAATATAATATACAATACCCAAAATTGCCGATATAAAATTATTTTTCCGGATGAAACGTCTAAATGCCGACGGCTTTAAAGCGTACCCGCTTAAGCAGGAATAACTTTGCGGTTATTTAAGTTTTCACCGACGGGTGTCATTTCCGCGTATGCGGGAATCTAATGTTCTATATAACTTTAAAGGTATTTTAACAATATCTATCGGCAATTTTAGGACAATAACAGAAAAGTATAAAAAATAAAAATTTGGACGAGTTAAGCTTAATTTCTTATATCGAAAAAAATAGCCGTGAAAAACTTAGATTTAATAATTCTTTATTGATTAAATCTATCGGAGATGATACGGCTATTTTTCGAGATAAAAACAATATATTAATTACATCGGATACTCTTACCGAAAATACCCATTTTAAATTAGATTACTATTCTTTTCCTCAGATAGGAGCAAAAGCGCTTCTTGCTAATATTAGCGATATAGCATCTATGGGAGGGACTCCAAGATTTTTTATTCTGTCATTATTGATTCCCGACTATTTAACTGAAGAAAACATAAGGGAAACTATCGACGGCATCATAGAAACGGCTAAAAAAAATAAAATTTCTCTAATAGGCGGAAACATCTCAAAAGCAAGCGAATTTTCAATATGCATAACTTTGCTTGGCGATTATATAGACAAAAAAACCGCATTAAGAAGCTGCGCCAGGAATAACGATATGATATTTGTTTCTGGAAATATCGGCAATTCATGGCTTTCCTATTACATTATGGAAAATAAAAAATATATCGGCGAAATTGCAGCAAATGGATTAAAAGCAAAAGAATTTAAAATTGACAAGAATACAATTAAATTTATTGAAGATTTTGCAAAAGAAAATTTGATTCATTCTTCAAGAGTTAAATTAGGAAAAATTTTAGCAGCTAATAAACTTGCGAATTCTTTAACTGATATAAGCGACGGACTTTATAAAGATATTAATAATTTATTAAATAATAAAGATAAAAACTCTGAAGTTTCAATAATAGTTGACGATATTCCTTTAAGCGATGATTTTAAACATATCGTAAAGATTTTAAGTTTAAAAGATACGGATGTTTTAAATAATGTTATTTCTTTTGGTGAGGACTACGAGCTGCTATGGTCGGCAAATATAATCAATGCAGAGAAATTTTCTGATATTGCAAAAAAAGAAAGAATAAAAATTTCAAAAATAGGCTCTATAACTAATGTATATAATAATAACAATATTAACGATACTGATAATATTAAAAAAATAAATAAAATTAATTTCATTTATAAAAATAAACCTTTTTTTGTCACTCCGATAACATTTAAACATATCTAACTTATATCAATAATTATAAAAATTATCATAATTAATTATGATCTCAAAATTGCCGATAGAAAATTTATTTTCTGGATAAGCCGTCTAAATGCCGACGGCTTTATAGCAAACCTGCCCACGCAGGAATGACTTTGCGGGTATTTAATTAAGTTTTCACACGACGTGTGTCATTCCCGCGTATGCGGTAATCTTATGTTCTATATAACTTTAAAGCTATTTTAAAGATTTCTATCGGCAATTTTGAGATGATTTAATAAATTTAAAACAAATATTAAATATTGTTACTATTATGAACTTACCTTTATTTATTTCTTTTTTTATCTTTTTTCTGATTTTTTCCGGTTTATTTTCGCTTTCCGAATCCTCTGTCTTTTCTTTAACTCAAACTGAAATTGATGAACTAAATTTAAACAAAAAATATAAAGTGATATTTCTTATTAAAAAATCAGCTATTTTTTTAATAATTATACTTATCGGAAATTTAACTGCGAATGTTTTGGCTGCAAGTATAGCTACTTTAATTCTGAATAGTTATTTTCATAATATACCTATTATTTACTCTATAATTATAATTTCTTTACTCCTGATAATTTTAGCCGAAATTATACCAAAAATAATCGCCTTGAAAAAACCTGTTGAATTTTCCCTTATTATAGCAAATATATTTTACCCTATTACTATATTAATTGATTCAATAGCAAATAAAATAGGTTTTAACGATAAAATAATTCAATTAAGAAAAAATGAATTTATATCCAACGAAGAACTTAGAACTATTATTGAAATAGGCAAAAACGACGGCGAAATCAAAGAAAAAGAATATGAATTATTAAAAAATTTTTTAAAACTTTCAAATTTAAAAGCTGGCAGTATAATGACCAAAAATGATAAAATATTTTCCTTAGATGTTAATACTCCAGTTGTAAATGCTATTAATTTAATTGAGGAGAATCATTTTTCGAGAATTCCAATATATTTTAGAGAAAAAGATAATATTATAGGAATATTGCTTGCTAAAAATATATTGTCTAAAGTATATACGAATATGGAAGAAAGAAGAACATTAAATTCGTTTTTAATTAAGCCTTATTTTATTCCGTCATCAAAAAATGTTCTTGAGTTATTCAGGGAACTTCAAAAGAAAAAAATCCATATTGCAATAGTCGTAAATGAATATGGAAAAATGACCGGTTTAGTTACTATGGAAGATTTGCTTGAAGAAATTTTCGGCGAAATTGAAGACGAATACGATGTTTAAAAAATCTCTATTTAAGATATAAATTTAAGATATAATATTTTATGATATTTTAATAGATATTTTTGGTTCTTTGATGACATTTATTTAACCCAACTTCACCATAATTATCAGCAACCTGTTGATATTGCAATATTTATAACGGTAACAAAAATGTATATAGGAACTATAAAATAAAAAATAAAATGTAATAATATCAATGGGTTATAATTTTATAACAATTAAAGTGGTGAAGTTGGGTTAATATTTTACTGTATTTTTAAGTATTTTTTTAATAGTTATAGTTAATAACTGAGAATTAATAACTTTTATTTTTTATTTAATTTACTTTAATCTTCTTTCTTTAGATATTTTTTTTACATTAAGTCAATATGATAATCAACAATTATATTTTAAATTTTATATCTTATTTTATTATAATTATTATTGCCATTTTTTTCGAAGGATTTTTTGCAGGCTCAGAAATAGGCATTATAAGTTATGACAAAATAAAAATCAAGCATAAGGAAATGCAAGGAAATAAACTTGCAGGTTTTTTAATTAAAAAAACCAAAAATCCGGAAAATACGTTCGCAACTACTTTAATAGGTAATAATATTTCTAATACTACCGCAACAATTATAGCAACTACAATTTTGTTTGAATATGTTCACAAATGGACGCCCCTTGTAGTAGTAATTTTGCTTACTCCATTTATGATAATATTCGGTGAAATCATACCTAAAATAGTTTATCGCAAATATTCTAATACGCTAATGCTTAAATCAATCCCGTTTATCGCTTTTTTCTCAATACTATTTTATCCGATTAATCTAATATTCATTGGATTGTCAAAAATATTAAATATTATTTTCAAGAGTAAATCCAAAAATGTATTTTTAACAAAAGATGAATTAATAAAAGTTTTAACAATAAGCGGAAACATCGGAGAATTAAAAAATTATGAAAAAAAAATAATTAAACGCATTTTTGAATTTGGAAAAAAAACTGCCAAAGATATAATGATACCTCTAATAAATATTGTTGCAATAGAAGAATCAACATCGCTAATTGAGGCTCATGAAATAATATTAGAATCAAATTATTCAAGAATACCTGTTTTCAAAGACCGCATAGATAATATTTCAGGTATTGCTTTCGCCTTTGATATTTATAATAAAGAAAATAATAATAAAATAATTAAAGATATTACAAAACCAGTGTTATTTATTCCTGAAACATTAAATATTTCTGTTTTAATGGTACGAATGCAAAAAAGCCGACAGCAAGCCTCTGTCGTGGTTGACGAATACGGAGGCGCTGCGGGTTTAATCACTTTTGAAGATATACTGGAAGAAATAGTCGGTGAAATAAGGGATGAAACAGACGAAGAAGAATTTATGTATAAAAAAATAGGTGAAAATATTTATATTGTAAATACAAGACTAAGCTTAGAAGAATTAGAAGAATTGTTAAATATAAAAATTAACAACCCTGCAGAAACCGACTATGAAACAATTTCGGGATTAATTATGGATAGATTGGGGCGAATACCTGCACCTGGCGAAAAATTTTTAATAGACAATATGCAATTTATGGTAACAAAAGCAACTAATAAGTCCGTAAAAGAAGTTACCCTGACATATTTATCATAATTTTAATCTAAAAATTACCGATATAAATTATTAAAAATAAAATATAAATAGTTTAGGCATAACTGTTAAGTCGGCGTGTTTTATGAAGCGCAAATTATTAACATAAAATAAACATAAAATTAAATTATTTTAATCACTTGCGCTTAAAAATAATTACTTATATTTATTGTTGACCAGAAATTTTAGCTATGTAAAGCGTAAAATCCTATCTTTAGTTATAGAAGATAAATAGCCTTAGCTTAACCTTGTATTTAAGTATTTAAAAGTATTTAAAAGTATTTAAAACTTTATTTTACTTATTACTTTATTACTTAGTTTGAAATAACTTTGTCTATCATTTGTTTAAAAGCAGCTTTAGGAGCAGCGCCCACAATTTGATCTACAACTTTTCCTTTATTAAATAAAATTACGGTAGGAATTCCTCTTACCCCGTATGAACCTGGCGTAGATTGATTTTCATCAACATTAATTTTGCCTACTTTCAAAACGTCGCCGTAATCTCCAGCAATCTCGTCAATAACAGGAGCTACCGCTCTGCATGGCGCGCACCATACCGCCCAAAAATCAACTAAGACAGGTTTTGAAGCTTTTAAAACTTCAGTCTCAAAATTGCTATCGGTAAAAGCTAAAACTTTATCTGAAGCCATAAATAAATCCTCCTAATTTTTTGTTTAGTTTTTATTGTAATATTATTGTAATATTATTGTAATATTATTGTAATATTATTGTAATATTATATTTAAGTATTTAATTATAATTATTTTTTTAAATTATTTTCTTAGTTCCATTAAATTAAATCTCAAAATAACTTTATTTTAAAATGTTTATAAATTATATATCTGAATAAAACATCATTAAACATCATTAATTAACCCAAAATTGCCGATAGAGATTGCTAAAATAGCTTTAAAGTTATATAAACACTAGATTACCGCTTACGCGGGAATGACACCCGTCGGGTGAAAACTTAAATACCCGCAAAGTCATTCCTCTTAAGCAGAAATCCCA
>DAHXMB010000234.1:0-2686 GCA_027365695.1 Candidatus Acididesulfobacter sp.
GTCACAAAACTTTTAATGCATAAATGATAAAATTTAAATAAAAATTAGTTAAAATTATTAGCGGCAAGATTAGGTAGTATAATGTTAAAAAATAATTATGTTAACTATTTGTATTTAAAATTTAAATCTTATTTTAATTAAAAGGAGAATTGAATGTTTTGTTATCAGTGCGAGGAGACTTTAAAAAATACGGCATGCGTAAACAGCGGAATTTGCGGAAAGCCGGAGGATGTTGCGGGATTGCAGGACCTACTGCTTTACAACCTCAGAGGAATATCTTTTTGGGTATCTGAAAATAAAAAAAATGCTATAACTATAAAAGATGCAACGGAAGCGGACCATTTCGTGATGAACGGCCTTTTTACGACTGTAACTAACGTAAACTTTGACATCGAAAGAATGAAAGGCCTAATAGAAACATCGTTCGAAATAAGAAACAAATATAAAAAGATTTATCTTAACAATCATAACGCACTATTAAATAAAGACCTTACGGGTTTATTTCCCGACAGTGCCGTCTATGAATTGAACGAAAAATCGACGGGCGAATATCATAAAAAGTCCCTGTCTGTATCGCTTCCTGCGGCGGGAGATATCCACGGCGAGGATATATTATCTTTAAGAGAGCTTTTAATGTACGGGCTTAAGGGAGCCGCCGCATACGCGCACCATGCATATATTTTAAATTATGAAGACAGAGCCATTTATGATTTCTTCCATAAAGGGCTTAATGCTTTAAATAAAACAGGCATATCTCAGGACGAACTGATTGAGCTTATTTTAGAATGCGGGGAAATAGGGATTAAGGTCATGGAATTATTGGACAGGGCAAATACCGCCCATTACGGTATTCCAACGCCGACATCGGTAAATACCGGGACGAAAAAAGGCAAGGCTATATTAATAAGCGGGCATGACCTCTATTATCTTGAAGAACTCTTAAAGCAGACCGAAAATACGGGAATAAGCGTCTATACGCATGGAGAGATGCTTCCCGCCCATGCTTACCCGGTGTTTAAAAAATATAAGCATCTTGCAGGTAATTACGGAGGAGCATGGTGGAAACAACAGGATGAATTTGACAGGTTCAATGGAAGTATAGTAATGACGACGAACTGCATCCAGAAACCTAAGGAGAGCTATAAAAATCGTTTATTTACCATTGGTTTAGTTGCAATGCCTGAAGTTAAGCATATAAACGGTACCGATTTTACCGAAGCAATCAAAAAAGCGTCTGAACTTGAAGGGCTTCAAGATAAAGAAGGCAAAAAATTGACAACAGGCTTTGCCCATGACGCATTATTAAATAGCGCGGAAAAAATACTCGATTTGATAAACAGGCAAAAGATTAACAGATTTGTGGTTATGGCAGGCTGCGACGGAAGAGAGCCTAAGAGAGAATATTATACGAAAATAGCAAAGAAGCTGCCGAAAGATTCCGTAATACTAACTGCGGGATGTGCAAAATTTCGTTATAATGACCTGGAACTCGGCGAGATAGAGGGTATTCCTAGGGTTATAGACGCGGGACAATGCAACGACTCTTATTCGCTGGCATTAACGGCGATAAAGCTTAAAGAGGCTTTAAATCTGAAAGATATAAACGATCTGCCTATATATTACGATATTGCGTGGTATGAGCAAAAAGCCGTATTGGTCCTTTTAAGCCTTCTCAAACTTGGCGTAAAAAATATTAAACTCGGACCGAATCTGCCGGCATTTCTATCGGAAAATGTAAAAAATATTCTAATAGACCAATTCAACATTATGCCGATTTCAAAATGTGAAGACGACCTCAGGTTTATCTGCGGCGAAAAAATGAACGCATAGAATTAAAGTACGGACAAATCGGTAATATACTATAATAATATATTATTTTCACGGAACTATGCTGTTATTAAAGAAAAAATATTGCTAATTTTATTTATATTTGGTAAAATCGCTAAATATTTACTGCAATATTTAATTTCTTTTCGGGGCGTGGCGCAGCCCGGTAGCGCACCTGCTTTGGGAGCAGGGTGTCGGAGGTTCAAATCCTCTCGCCCCGACCATTTAAAGATAAGCATTTTCATCCTTTTTGGCCCAATTTAGCAACGGTTTGAATAAAACATCAACTTTCAGTATTGTTTTTTATCCACTTTTGTCCAGTTTTTACATATTCAACGGATTAAATAGGCGAGAAAAAGCGGTATTTATATTACGATTCAGGAGATTCTTAATATGGAGTAATAAACTTATCGCCGGTTTGAGTTAAATAATCCTTAAAAATTTTTAGTCTTATTTCGATAAGTTTTAATAGAGTTTCAGTTTGTATGTTATTATTTAAAAACTCATTAAAAAACATATTTGTCTCAAGCCTTCCATATTTTTTCAGCTTCCCTTCGATATATATAGTTGGATACCAGAATAAAAATGCTATCACATTTGCCTCCTTTTCAAGTTCCGCTTCATGAAATAATGAAAATGAGGATTGATAAAGCGAATTTAAATCATGGTGATCCAGCAAGAAGTGTCCCAACTCGTGTCCTAAAAACAGGGTGAAAATATTTTCTTCTTTGTCGGGATTATAATAAATATACCTGCCTTTGTCTAAAACAAAACTCTTCGGATAGGGAATAGTTTTGTCGATTACGGTAATTATACCTGCATCCTCGGCGATTTTAAGTAAATCTTCTGGCATCATTCT
>DAHXMB010000235.1:0-4691 GCA_027365695.1 Candidatus Acididesulfobacter sp.
TATTAAATAAAATAATATAAGATAAAACAAAATAATGCAATTTTAAAATAAATCAAATAAAAATAAAAAATTAATAAAAGATAAGATATTTTTTAAAAATCTAAATAAAAAAAATTAATTAAAATTTTAAAAAATTAAAAATTATGATTTCTATAATTATACCTGCTCATGAAGAGGAAAAATATATAGGCGTTTCTTTAGAAAAAATTTTAAATCAGAAAGATATAATATATATAGACAAAAATACAGACTTAAAAGTCATTTCCACAGACCAAACTCTATGCGAAATAATTGTGATTGTAAGCAAAGGCAAAGATAAAACAGAGTTTATAGTAAGCCGCTATCCTAAAGTAAATCTAATAACAGGAAATTTTAGCGGAGTATCTGAAGCCAGAAATATCGGAGCAAAATCATCAAGGGGTGACGTCATGTTGTTTTTAGATGCCGATACTCTCTTAAACGACGGTTTTATCAAGAAATTAGATTCGTTAAAAAATAAACCAAATAGTATCGGAACTTCTAAACTTTATCCCGATATTCAATCATTAAAAGCAAGAATTTTTATGTTTTGCAACAATATCGCTCATATAATTTCAAAAACTTCAATGGCCCTTATATTCTGCCATAAAGAAATGTATAATAAAGTTAAAGGCTTTGATGAAAAGATGCCTGTAGGCGAAGATCTAAAATTTATTAAGTTAGCTTTAAAAAATCATGCTAAATTTAAGTATTTTAGAGATATCAGCGCCATTACTTCAATGAGAAGATTTGAAACTGCGGGTTATTTAAAAATAACATTAGAATGGACGAAAGGTTATTTTATTAAACCGCCATCTTATTATGATGTAGTAAGATAAAAAGATAAAATTGAAATAAATGCCATAAGATTTGCTTTAATACAGGAAATACAGGAAATATAAAATAAAAATAGGTTAAAATAGTAGAAGCATCCGTCATTTTATTATTGATTTATTAAAGTATTGAAGCAGTATATATTTTATTATTATCAATTAAAATTAATAATAACATTCTATATCCCAAAATTGCCGATAGAGATTGTTAAAATAGCTTTAAAGTTATATAGGACATTAGATTCCCGCTTACGCGGGAATGACACCCGTCGGGTGAAAACTTAAATACCCGCAAAGTCATTCCTGTGTATGCAGGTACGATTTAAAGCCGTCGGCATTTAGACGGCTCATCCATCTAGATAGAAACTAAAAAATAATTTTCTATCGGCAATTTAGGGTTATAAGATGATATATTAACAATATATTAATAATAATGAAACGGCAGCCGTCTCTATTTATTACTATTTATTAAAATTTGAATGTAATATAAATTTATCAAAAAATGATTAAAAGAAAGCATACTAAAACGATTAAAGTCGGAAATGTCTTTATCGGCGGAGATAATCCTATCTCTGTGCAGACGATGACCAATACATATACGGAAGATACCGGATCAACAATTTCTCAAATACAAGCAATAGAAAAATACAGATGCGACATAGTTCGGGTAACCGTTAATACCGATGAAGCAGCCGAATCTCTTAAAACAATAATTAAAAATGTTAATATTCCAGTCATTGCAGATATTCATTTTAATCATATTTTAGCATTAAAATCTATTAAAGCAGGTATTGCAGGCTTAAGAATAAATCCCGGAAATATAGGTGATAAGATAAAAGTCAAAGAAGTAATTAAAGCTTGCAAAGACAATGAAATTCCTATTAGAATAGGCGTGAATTCAGGTTCTATTGAAAAAGGTATGCTTGATAAATATAACGGGGATTTTTCGCAGGCTATGTTAGAGAGCGCTCTTAATCATATTAATATATTAGAAAAAGAATCATTTTACGATATTAAAATATCTTTAAAATCGACCGATGTATTGACTACGGTTAAAGCTTATGAATTATTAAGCGATGAAGTAGAATATCCTTTGCATGTGGGTATTACCGAAGCAGGAACGATATTCTCAGGAGCGATAAAGTCAGGCATAGGCATAGGCATTTTGCTTTATAAAGGAATAGGGGACACTATAAGGGTTTCGCTAAGCGATAATCCTGTGACTGAAGTAATAGCAGGTTTTCATATTTTAAGAGATTTAGGTTTAAGAAAAGAAGGCGTAGAACTTATTTCCTGTCCTACATGCGGCAGAGCTGAAATTGATATCGTCGGTTTTGCAAAGGAAGCGGAAAGAAAAACTTCGTCAATGAAATCTAATATTAAAGTTGCAATTATGGGATGCGTCGTTAACGGTCCCGGCGAATCAATGCACGCCGATGTGGGCATAGCAGGCGGAAAAGAAAAATCGGTATTGTTTTCAAAAGGAAAAATTGTAGGAAAATATAATAATAATGAAGTGATGAATGCTTTAATAAATGAGATTGAAAAGATAACGGGAGAAAAGATTATATGAGATATTCGCAATTTTTTATACCTTCTTTAAAAGAAGACCCAAAAGAAGCAGTGCTGCAAAGCCATAAACTTATGCTGAGGGCAGGCTATATAAGACAGCTTTCGGGCGGAATTTACGCTTACCTTCCTTTAGGATATAAATCATTAAAAAAATTAGAAAATATAATAAGAGAAGAAATGAATAATGCAGGAGCGATTGAACTTTCAATGCCGTTTGTTCAGCCTCTTGAGTTATGGAAACAATCAGGCAGAGATAAAGATTACGGCAAAGAATTATTAAGATTCAAAGACAGACAGGATAGAGATTTTTGCCTTGCTCCTACTTATGAAGAGGTTATTACCGATTTAGTGGGCAAAAATATGCATTCTTACAAAGAACTTCCGCTTACATTATATCAGATACATTTAAAATTTAGAGATGAAATGCGTCCGAGATATGGGCTTATGCGGGCTAAAGAGTTTATCATGAAAGATGCTTACAGTTTTGACATTGACAGCGAAGGATTAGATGAAAGCTATAGAAAGATGAAAAAAGCCTATACTAATTTATTTAAACGCCTCGGTTTTGATTTTATTTTTATTAAAGCCGACTCAGGAGAAATAGGAGGCTCATATTCAGAAGAACTTATGGTTATAAGCGAATACGGAGAAGATAAAATTGCAATATGCAATAATTGCGGATATAGCGCTTCTTTAGAATCGGCGGTATCTGCCGGTAATTTTCCCGAGCCTTTAAAATCATGCAGGCAGCCAAAAATGACTAAACTTGCAACACCCGATAAAAAAACTATTGAAGAGGTAAGCGGCTATTTAAAAATTGATGCAGAAAGTTTTGCAAAAACAATAATTTATGAAAGCGAGATAGGTTTCATAGCTGCCATGGTAAGAGGCGATAGGGAAATTAATGAACATAAACTTAAAAAAATAGCAGAAGTTAAAGAGCTTAATCTTGCCAAAGAGAAAGATATTGAAAATATAATTTGCGCTCCTTGCGGTTTTACAGGACCGTTCGGACTTCAAAATATTAAGCTTATAATTATAGATGAAGAAATACAAGCTCAGGAATACTGGATAACGGGAGCAAATGAAAAAGATTTTCATATGGCAAATGTTAAACCGGGCAGGGATTTTATAGCCGATATAACGGCAGACATTAGAACTGTCAAAGACGGCGATATATGCTTAAGATGCTCCGGACGTTTAAATGTTAAAAATACTATAGAGTTAGGACATATTTTTAAATTAGAAGAAAAATACTCATCTGTTATGGATGCCGGATTTTTAGACGAAAAAGGCATAAACAAGCATTTTGTTATGGGATGTTATGGCATAGGAGTCGGAAGAACCTTTCAAGCGTTGATAGAGATTTTTTCCGATGAAAACGGCATTAACTTGCCTGTTTCCGTTAGTCCCTTTGCAGTTTCCGTAGTTTCTTTAAATCCTAACGACGAAAATATAAAAAATATTGCAGATAAAATATACGGCGATTTATTAAAATCAGGGATGGATGTTTTATACGACGATAGAAAATTATCGGCAGGAGTTAAATTGAAAGACAATGACCTGATTGGGATTCCTATGAAAATAATAATAGGGAACAATACTATAAAAGAAAACAAATTTGAACTTTCTATAAGAAAAACCGGCGAAAAAGAATTTTATGATAACTTAAAGGATTTATACGCAAGAATAAAAGAATTTTCTTTAATTGGCGGATTTATAAAATAATTTAAAAGCCGTGAAAAATAAAATAAAAAACTTTAATTTTTCCATAGAAACTATAGATGATATTTCAATGATAAGCAATACCTGATGAGCCGTCTCAATACCGACGACTTTAAAGCGTACCTGCCTGCGCAAGAATGACTTTGCAGGTATTTAAGTTTTCTCCCGACGGGTGTCATTCCCGTGTAAGCGGAAATCTGATGTTCCATATAACTTTAAAGCTATTTTAAAGATTTCTATCGGCAATTTTGGGTTATAAGTATTTAGTATTTAGTATTTAGTATCTATTATTTATTATTTTTAATACGATATTTCTTAATATGGAGATTTAAATTATGATACACTTAAATATTCCCGGAAACGCCGATGCTGTAATAAAAAATGTTGTTTTTGATATGAACGGAACAATTGCGGAAGACGGCATAATTAGAGATTCGGTTATACAATTATTAAATGAATTATCTAAAAAGGTCAATATTTATATAATAACATCGGATACATTCGGAACAGCTTCAGAATCGGTAAAAGATTTAATTAAATGTA